>QHUF01000125.1 GCA_003221075.1 Gemmatimonadota bacterium | reverse complement strand
GTCTTCTTGGCCCGGTCCTGCCCGATCACGTATTGGTCCAGCACATCCTTGATTTCCGCGGGCGTGGGGACCTGCGTGATGGCTTCGGCGACTTCGCGCTCTTCGTCCTCCGCCAGAATCTCGTTACAGAGCGCGATGCACTCATTGCAAATGTAGACCGACGGTCCGGAGATGAATTTCCGGACGGAATCCTTGGATTTGCCGCAAAACGAGCAGCGGAGATGCTTATCGTGAGACATCGTATCCTAGTATGGGAAGGCGCTTCTAGGGGCGCAAGGGATCACTTCTTTGCCTTCCCGTCTTCCTTGATTTCCTCGAAGTTCGAGATCACGTGATCGATAAGGCCATAGTCCTTGGCCTCTTCGGCGGACATGAAGCGGTCGCGGTCCATGTCCTTTTCGATCGATTCGACGGTTTTGCCGGTATGCTTGGCATACAGCTCGTTGAGCTTGCGGCGCAGGAACAGGATCTCCCGCGCCTGGATCTCGATGTCTGAGGCGGTGCCCTGCGTGCCGCCTGACGGCTGGTGCATCATGATGCGGGCGTGGGGTAACGCTGACCGCTTGCCTTTGCGGCCGGCCGTGAGCAGGAACGAGCCCATCGAGGCGGCCATGCCCATGCAGATCGTGTTTACCGGGGCACGCAGGAACTGCATCGTGTCGTAAATCGCCATGCCGGAGGAGACGAGACCACCTGGGGAGTTCACGTACAGGTAGATATCTCGTTCCGGGTTGTCCGCATCGAGGAACAGCAGCTGCGCGATGATGATGTTGGCGACATCGTCGGTGATGGACGTGCCGAGGAACACGATGCGGTCCATCAACAGGCGGCTGAAGATGTCGTAGGTGCGCTCGCCACGGCTCGAGCGCTCGATGATGTACGGGGGATAGATGTGGCTTTCGCTCTTCGTCACGCTTGCTCCACGGTGGACTGCGACAGGAGATAGGCGAACACCTTCTCCTCGGTGATGCTCCGCGCGACATCACGGAGCCGCTTGGCCTTCTCCAGCGACGCATACAGCTGCGCCGCCGGCATCCCGCGCCGCTCGGCGAGCTGCTGGATGCGCGCATCCAGCTCGCCTTCGGTGGCGCGCAGATTTTGTGACTCGACCACGTGGTCGAGCACCAGATCGCGCCGGACCTGGGATTCGGCGATCGAGCGGAACTCCTCGGCGAACTGCGGCCAGCGCTCCTCTGGGATCTCGTACGCCTGCGCGTACATCCCGAGGACACGCTCGACCAGCGGCCGCGGCGCCACGACGCTGTTCGCCTGCACGATCTGCTCGACCAGCTCCGAGCGCACCTTGCCGTCGGCTTCTTTTTCCGCCTCTTTCCCAAGGTCTGCGGTAACCGCAGCCCGAAGCGCCTCGAGCGACTCGAAGTCGCCCATCTCCCGCGCGAACGCATCGTCCAGCGCGGCGAGCTCCTGGCGCTTCACTTCCCGCAGCGTGAGCTGGATATCGCGCGTCTGCCCCCGCTTCGCTTCTTCGGCGAAGTCGTCGGGGAAGCGGACGGTCGCATCGACGGATTCACCCGGCGTGAGGTTCATGATGCGCTCCTCCACGTCGGGAATCGCCCGGCCCTCGCCCAGGACGAACTGGTAGGGCTGGGGATCTTTGACCGTACCGTTCTCGCGCGTCGCGATCATGACGTCCACGAGATCCTTGGGCTTCGGCTTTTCGCCCGTCACGGGTGTCCACGGCGCGCGCTGTTCTCGCATCGCGTTGAGCTGCGCGTCGACCTGGGCGGTGCTGACCGCCGGCACCGTCCGCGTGAGCCGGAAGCCGCCCAGGCGCTGGAGCTTCAAATCGGGCTTCAGCTCGACGTGGAATTCGAACGTGACGGGACAGCCTTCCTCCCACTTCAGGTTGTGGATGTGCGGGTCGGCGATGGGCTTCAGCTCTTCCTGCTTCTGCGCGACACGCCAGCTCTCCTGCACGAGCTCGCGCAGCGTCTCCTGCCGGATGTCATCGGCAAATTTCTTCCGTACCACGGCGGCTGGCGCCTTGCCCTGCCGGAACCCCGGCAGGCGGGCGCGCTGCTGGTACACCTTCGTCGCGCGCTCCTCGGCCGCCTTCACGTTGTCCGGCGGAATCGTGACTTCCAGCGACGCTTCGCCGGGCTCGGCGCGGGTCTTTTTGACCAGAATCTCGGGCATGTGGGCTAAAATCTAACCCGGCGGGGAATGGGGAAGGGGGAATGGTGTCACCAGTCCCCATTCCCGGTTTCGATGCGACCGGAGGGACTCGAACCCCCACGGGTTGCCCCACCAGCTCCTAAGGCTGGCGCGTCTGCCAATTCCGCCACGGTCGCTAGCGTCCGCGAAATGTATCTTTCCCAGGTCCCGTTGTCGTCCCTTCAATGCCTTTGGGAGCTTGCAGATGAATCATCCACGCGTCGGTATTGTCGCTCTCTCGCTTGCCCTTGCCGTGTCTGTCCCCGGCCGCCCGGCCGCCGGTCAAGCGGCAAACGACAAGGATCGAATCTGCGCCCAGATCCAAAACCGCACCCCCCCCGTGGGAAGCTGGGCGAGCTACAACTGGACTGGTGGCCGGTCGAACGGCACCACGATGCGCATGGCAGTCGTCGGCAAGGAGCCGCAGGAGGGCACGACGTATTACTGGTACGAAGTCTCGCTCACCGATCCCAAGCGGCCCCGGGACAAGATGATCCTGCAGATGCTCGTGCCAGGGCTGGGGGCGGGCAACGTGCGCAGCATCGTGATGAAGAGCGGGCAGCAGCCCGCGATGAAGATGCCTCCGCAGATGATCCAGATGGTCAACTCTTCTCCCGGGATGAACATGGCGGCAGATCTCGCGCGTCAGTGTCAGGCGATGGACGTCGTGGCGTGGGAGTTGGTCGCGACCCCGGTCGGAGAGATCCGCGCGCTCCACCTGCGCAACACGGCGTCGGGGATGGTGTCCGAGGTCTGGGTGCAGCCGGATCTGCAATTCGCGATGGTGAAATCGGTCTTGAAAGACGGCGGGGTGATGGAGTTGGGCGCGCAGGGCACGGACGCCAAGTCATCGATCACGGAGACACCGGTCGAGATGCCGGGGATTCCCGGCGTCGCGCCGCCGAACTAGTCGCGTTGACGCGCTGCCGGGCTCCGTCTACTTTGACGCCGTGCGGTTAGTACTCGCCCTCCTCCTGCTCTTTCTCACCGCGTGCAGCGGGCAATTCCCGCAGTCGGTGTTCGCTCCTCGATCCGATTTCAGCACCGAGCTCGCCGGGCTCTTCACGAACATCTTTTGGTGGGCCGTCGCCGTCTTTGTGTTCGTCGAGATGCTGCTGCTGATCGCGATCGCGCGGTTTCGCGCGCGACCCGGGGCCGCTCACCCCAAACCCGTGCACGGCCACACGGCGCTCGAGATCGGGTGGACGCTCGCACCCGCTCTGATCCTCGTCTTCATCGCCGTCCCGACGATGCGCGCGATTTTCGCGACGTCGGGCCACGCTCCGGAGGGGGCGCTGCGCGTCGAAGTCATCGGCCACCAATGGTGGTGGGAATACCGCTACCCGACCCTAAACATCAGCGCGTACAACGAGCTCCACCTGCCGGTGCGAACTGCGATTCAGGTCGACATGACGTCGGCGGACGTGATCCACAGCTTCTGGGTGCCGCGACTGGGAGGAAAACGCGATCTGATTCAGGGACGTACCAATCGCATCGCCTTCCGCGCCGACTCGACGGGCGAATACTGGGGCCAGTGCGCGGAGTTCTGCGGCGCCTCGCACGCCAACATGCGGCTCAGAGTCTTCGTGGAGTCGGACTCCGCGTTCCAGCGGTGGGTCGATCAGCAGCGTGCGGCGCCGGCCACGCCGGCAAAGGGCTCGCCCGCCGAAGCCGGGGAGCGGGTCTTCCGGCGCAGCGCCTGCATCGGCTGCCATACGATCGCCGGCGTTGCGCAGGGCAAGGTGGGCCCTGATCTGAGCCACGTGGGGGGCCGGGCCACCATCGCGGGGGCGTTGTTCCCCAATACCACCGAGACGCTGCACCGCTGGATCCTGAACGCGCCGTCGCTGAAGCCGGGTGCCTCGATGCCGCCGCAGAACGTGTCGCCCCAGGATCTCGACGCGCTGGTCGCCTATCTCCAGAGCCTGAAATGAAGCGCTGGCTGACGACCACCGACCACAAGCGCATCGGCTTGCTCTATTTCTGGACCGCGTTCGGCTTTTTCCTGATCGGCGGGCTGGAGGCGCTCATCATCCGCGCGCAGCTGGTGCGCCCGGACGGTGGGCTCGGCGTGAGCGCCGAGACCTTCAATCAGCTGTTTACGATGCACGGCACGACGATGGTGTTCCTCGCGCTCATGCCGCTGTCGGCCGCGTTCTTCAACTTCATCATTCCGCTGCAGATCGGGGCGCGCGACGTCGCGTTTCCGCGTCTGAATGCGTTCAGCTACTGGGTGTTTCTGCTGGGGGGCCTGTTCCTGAATGCCAGCTTCATCGCCGGGCCGCTGTTCGGTGCGGACCGGCTGTCCGTCGCGCCCGATGCCGGCTGGTTCGGGTACGCCAATCTCACGTCCCGGCAGTTTTCCCCGGGACCGAACGTCGATTTCTGGCTCCTCGGCCTGCAGATCCTCGGGATCGCTTCACTCGCCGCGGGCTTCAACTTCGTCGTGACGATTCTCAACATGCGCGCGCCGGGCATGCGGATGCTGCGCCTGCCGGTATTCACCTGGATGACGCTCGTCACGCAGTTCCTCGTCATCACGGCGTTCCCGGTGATCACGGTTGCGCTCGTCTTGCTGATGTTCGACCGCTTCTTCGGCACACACTTCTTCCTGCCGTCGGGCGGTGGCGATCCGATTCTGTGGCAGCACCTCTTCTGGATGTTTGGCCACCCCGAGGTCTACATCCTCATTCTGCCGGCGATGGGCATCGTGTCCGAGGTGTTGCCGACGTTCTCGAAAAAGCCGTTGTTCGGCTACACCGTCGTCGTGTATTCGGGCGTGGTGATCGCGTTCCTCGGCTGGAGCGTGTGGAGCCACCACATGTTTTCCACCGGGTTGGGCCCGATCGCCGACTCCGTGTTCGCCGGCACGACCATGCTGATCGCTATCCCCACGGGTGTGAAGATCTTCAACTGGATCGCCACGCTCTGGGGAGGGCAGATCCGGTTTACGACGTCGTTGCTGTTCGCGGTGGGCTTCATCGCGATGTTCATCATCGGCGGGCTGTCGGGCGTGACGCATGCCTCTGCGCCGTCGGATCTGCAGCAGACCGACACGTATTACGTGGTTGCGCACATCCATTACGTCCTGTTCGGCGGGACGATCCTGGGACTGTTCGCGGGGATCTATTATTGGTGGCCGAAGATGACCGGCCGGCTTCTGTCGGAGTCGCTGGGCAAGGTTCACTTCTGGCTCACGCTGATCGGGATGAACCTGGCGTTCTTCCCGATGCACTTCTCCGGCCTGCTCGGCATGCCGCGCCGGATTTACACCTACTCCGCCGATTTGGGCGTCGCCCGATTCAATCAGCTCTCGACCGTCGGCGCTTTTCTCATCGGGATCGCGACGCTCATCTTTTTCTGGAATCTGCTGCGCACGCGCTGGCGGCCGGCGAACGCGCCCGCCAATCCGTGGGACGGCGCAACGCTCGAGTGGGCGATTCCTTCGCCCCCACCGGTTTACAACTTCACCGTGATTCCCACTGTGACGAGCCGTCTTCCGCTGTGGCAGACGGAGCGCCACCCGCCGATGACGCCGCTGCCCGATCGGCCGCCCGCGCCGATTCACGTGCCGGGCGGTTCCTGGTGGCCGATGATCACGGCGTTCGGCCTCCCCATCATTGCGATCGGTGCGCTCGCTCACCTGATCCCCATCGTTCTCGCCGGCGCGGGCGTCGTGATCGTCGGGATCTACCGCTGGGCCTATGAGCCCTTCGAGATGTAGATGACCCACGGATCCACGCACGCGCACGAGGCGCACCGGACGAGCATGGGGGTCGACAGCCGCAAGATGGCGTTCTGGGCCTTCATCGGGTCGGAATGCCTGCTCTTCGGCTCGCTGATCGCGACGTACCTCGTCTACAAAGGCAGAAGCCTCGTCGGGCCGTACCCGCACGAGATTCTGAACATCCCGTTCACGTCGTTCAGCACATTCGACCTGCTCATGTCGAGTCTCGCGATGGTGCTTGCGCTCGCCGCGGTCCAGCGCGGCGACATGAAACGGGGCAAGCTCTGGCTGCTGATCACGGCGCTCCTGGGCCTCGTCTTTCTGGGCGGGCAATTCTGGGAGTTCAGCCACTTCGTGCACGAAGGACTCGGCCTGACGACGAATCTGTTCGGGTCGACGTTCTACGTGTTGACGGGAACGCACGGCGCGCACGTGACCGTCGGCGTGATCTGGCTACTGACGCTATGGATCCAGGCTCTGCGCGGGAAGCTCGGGCCCGGCAACGCGCTCACCGTCGAGATCACCGGACTGTACTGGCATTTCGTGGACGTCGTGTGGATCGTGATCTTCACGGTCGTCTACTTGATTCAATGAGGCGAAAGGGAAGGGTGGAATGAGCGAGCAGGCACACGCGACGACGGGCACGTATCTCCGGGTTGCCTTGATCCTCGTGATGATCACGCTTATCGAGGTGGGCGTGTTCTATGTGCCGGCGTTCCAGGGCGTGCTCGTCCCGGTGTTGCTCGTGTTGTCGGCGGTGAAGTTCGCGCTCGTGGTGATGTTCTACATGCACCTCAAGTTCGACAACCGCTTCTTCACCTTCCTGTTCGGCGGACCGCTGCTCCTGGCGCTGGCCGTGATCGTCAGTCTGCTCTTCATCTTCTACGGAACGGTGCGGCTGCGGACCGGAACCTGAACCGAATGATCAATGAAGAATGATCAATGATCATTGATCATTGGACAGTGGACGTTCCGCTGACATGGGATCGGTGGAATGTTCACTTGAGCGTGGCGGCGGGGCTCGCTCTCCTGGGCGGGCTCTACGTCTTTTTAGGCGGTCTCACGTCGGCACGTCGGCACGTTGCAAGTTTCGCCGGTGCGCTGCTGGTGTTGTTCGTTGCCTTGAACGGGCCGCTGCACAATCTCTCCGATACGTACCTGTTCAGCGCGCACATGGGGCAGCACTTGCTGCTGACGCTAGTGTTTCCGCCGCTGCTGCTCTACGGCACGCCGGCGCATGTCGTCCGGCCCTTGCTGCGCCCGCGGTGGGTGATGACCCTGGGTCGAGTCCTCACCCGGCCGCTCGCGGCCGCGCTGGTGTTCACGGGTCCGATCGTGATCTGGCACGTGCCGAGTCTCTACGAGGCTGCGCTGCGCCATCACAACCTCCACATCGTGCAGCACGTCGTCTTTCTTGCCACGGCGGTGATCATGTGGTGGCCGGTGCTCTCACCCGTGCCCGAGCTGCCGCGGATCCCGCACCTGTTGCAGATGCTCTACCTCTTCCTGCTGGGCATTCCCATGTCGATCACCGGGGCGCTGATTACGCTTTCAGGTGCGGTGCTCTATCCGTTCTATTCGGCCGCCCCGCGAGTCGGTGGATTGTCGCCGCTGGACGATCAGCAAATTGGCGGGCTTCTGATGTGGGTGTTGGGCGGGCTGATGCTATGGATTGTTATGACCGTGATCTGGTTCCGATACTCGGTGTGGGACCAGAGATCGGATGCTGAAACGCAAGTACCGGAAGCTGCCTACGGGGCTCGGTACTCGGGGCTCGGGACTCGGAGGGATTAGGCCCCAGGAGCTCACGGGTTCGCGACGTGGCGGACGCCCCACAGCAGCGGCGCTGATACAACACGGTGCCCCCCTCCGGTTCTTCGACCGGCGAGGTTCTCCCCGGTGGCCCGGGGGATGCAGGCGCTAGGCCGCGCTGACCCGCTGCGCTGGCCGACCCGTCGAGGAGCCGCTCATGCATCGGTCGCGGTTCTTACACACACTCGTCCCAACTCTCGCGGTGTTCGCCATCGGCACCGTTCTGCTGCACGCCTGCCGCGACGACCGCCCCACCGCGCCTTCTACTCCCCTCTCGGGCGCAATCCTGGCTGAGACAGCATCCACCGCCGTGATCCATCCAACTGGGGACACGTATCTCGGCATCGATGCCGCCAGCCATGCGACGGAAACGCAGCTCAATCTCTATACCTGGCCAGATGCGAAGCCGGCCAATGCCATTCTGATGAAGTTCGATCTTGCGAGCATCCCGGCGGGATCTACGGTCTCGAGCGCAACCTTGACGCTCAATCTCGTCGCGAGTGACGCCACGACCGATCCGACCTATACCGTCACCGCGCACGCGATCGTCAACAAGAACCCCGTTCT
>QHUF01000309.1 GCA_003221075.1 Gemmatimonadota bacterium | reverse complement strand
GGGTCAGTATGGTGCGGCCCGCATCTTCTACTACAACTCGATCATGCGGCGTTATCTCAAGGTGCCCCAGATCGCCGCCGTCATGGGTCCGTGCATCGCGGGCGGCGCGTATCTCCCGGCGCTGTCGGACGTGATTTTCATGGTGGATGGCACGTCATTCATGGGACTGGGCGGACCGAATCTGGTCAAAGGAGCGACGGGGCAGGTGGTGGATGCGGAAACGCTGGGCGGCGCAGCGACACATACCGCGATCAGTGCCGTTGCGCACTACCGAGCCAAAGACGACACGGAGTGCCTGGCCCGGATCCGCGAGTACGTCGGCCGCTTACCGCATTCACCGGTGGCTCGCCGAACCTATCCGGCGCCGAAGCGCGACACGAAGGCGCTCTACGACCTGATCCCGGTGGATCACCGCATGAGTTATGACGTGCGAGCGCTGTTCGAGTGTCTGCTGGACGCTGGGCGGCTCGACGAATTCCAGCCGGACGTCGCCCTCGAAATGATCTGCGGGCACGGCGCCATCGAGGGACGGCAGGTGGCGGTCATCGCGAATTCCCGTGGCGTGATCAAGGGCAAGAAAAAGAATGAAGCGCCGCGGATCGGCGGCATCATCTACACGGAGAGCGCTGAAAAGGTGGCGTACTTCATCGAGAATGCCGACCGCGAGCGCGTGCCGCTGCTCTTCATTCAGGACGTGTCCGGATTCATGGTCGGCACCGAGGCCGAGCATACCGGAATCATCCGGGCCGGGGCGCGGTTCGTCGAAGCGATGGCAACGGCGACCGTGCCCAAGCTGGTCGTCACCGTCAATCACGCGTCTGGTGCCGGCTACTATGCGATGGCAGGTCAGGGATTCGATCCCGACTTCATCGTGTCCTGGCCGACCGGTCGCATGGGAGTGATGGAAGGGGAGTCGGCCGTCCAGGCCGTTTATGGCGGCGAGGCGACCAAACCGGACAATGCGGCGGCCGTCGAGGCGATGCGCGCCGATTACGAGCACCAACTCGACGCCAAGTTCGCCGGGGCGCGCGGGTTTGTCGATGCGATTCTGACGCCCGAGGAGACGCGCGACACGCTCGCTTTCCTCCTCGAGGTTGCTACTGAATTCGCCGGCCCCCACCTGGGGGTCTTTGCGCTGCCGAGTGTCTCTTCATGTTGAAGCCTGTTGCAGTCTTCTCGCTCGCCATCATCGCCGCGTGCGCCGGCGCCAAGGGCGTCACGAAACCGGGTCAGCTCAAGCCCAAGTCACCGACACCGGTGTCCGCCATCCCCCCGGACGGCAGCCGAGCTGCAATGCCGCAGCCGGCGGTCGATCCGGCGGTGGCGTTCATGCTGGGGCTGATGCCACTGAAAAGCACCGGCGTCGACGTGTTTCGGACGCTCCATCCGACGTACGACGGGCGAGGCGTGCTGATCGCGATTCTGGACAGCGGCATCGACCCCGGTGTGCCCGGGCTGACTACGACCAGTACCGGCGCCCCCAAGGTCATCGAGCTGCGCGACTTTTCCGGCGAGGGCCGCGTTTCCCTGACCGCGTTCCCCGCGCCGACCGACAAGGAGATGCGCGGCGCGGCCCGGATCGGCCGCATGACCAGCGCCACCACCTGGTATCGCGGCGTGTTCCGCGAGCTGCCGCTCGGCCGGCCCCCCGCGGGCGACGTCAACGGCAACGGCCGCAATACGGACGAGTTTCCCGTGGTCGTGGTGAAAGCGTCTGACGGCTGGGTCGCCTTCCTCGATACGAACCTCGATGGCTCGTTCGAAGACGAAATGCCGCTGCACGACTATCGCCAGGGACGCGAGATGATCGCGCTCGGCCGGAAGCCCATCAGCATCGTCGCGAACTTCAGCGAATCACCGGACAGCGCCCCCGTCCTCGATCTCTTTTTCGACACGTCCGGCCACGGCACGCACGTCGCCGGCATCGCCGCCGGCTACAACCTGTTCGACGTCGCCGGGTTCACCGGCGTCGCGCCGGGCGCCCAGATCATCGGGCTGAAGATCGCGAACAACGCGCGCGGCGGCGTCACAGTCCACGGCAGCATGATGCGCGCCATCGACTACGCCGCGCGCTACGCCGCGCAACGCAATCTCCCGCTCGTCTTGAACATGAGCTTCGGCGTCGGCAACGAGCACGAAGGCCGCGCCGTGATCGATTCGATCGTCGACGCGTTCCTGCTCGCGCACCCCGAGGCGGTCTTTACGATCAGTGCCGGCAACGATGGGCCCGGCTGGTCGACCCTCGGCTTCCCGGGTTCGGCGGACTTCGCAATCTCGGTGGGCGCGACCTATCCCGGGGTCTTCGCGGCGGCGCCGCAGCCGGGCGTTCCGGCCGCGCGCGATGTGCTGGGGTGGTTCAGCTCGCGCGGTGGTGAGCTCGCCAAGCCCGACATCGTGACGCCGGGCGTCGCATTCTCCAGCGTCCCGCGCTGGGACACCGGCAACGAGATCAAGGGTGGCACGAGCATGTCGTCCCCGCACGCGGCCGGCCTTGCCGCCTGCCTCGTGTCGGCGCTGGCGCAGGAAGGCCGCCGCGCTACGGCGAGCGACATCGCCCAAGCTCTACGGATGTCGGCGCGCCCGTTCAACGGGGCGCGTTTCATCGATGACGGCGCGGGCATGCCCGCCCTCGAAGCGGCGTATCAGTGGCTCGAAGGCGGGCATCAGGGCTCGATCTACAGCGTCCATGCATCCACCGGCGTCACAGCCGCGTTCCGCCGCAACGGATTCGCCGGGCCCCAGGACAGCGTCGAGACGTTTACCGTGCGTCACGTGGCCGGATTGCGCGCCGCGGAGTTCGCCCTGCGCGCGGACGTTCCGTGGCTCAGCGTGGACGACTCCGTCGACGCCGGACCGCGCACCACGCAGATCGCGGTCACGTACAACCGCGGTGCCTTGACCACACCTGGTGTCTACGTCGGGACGGTGAGCGCGCGAAACCCCGGCGATCCCGTCGCCGGACCCCTGTTTACGCTCGTCAACACTGTCATCGTGCCCACAGACCTGTCGGCGAAAGTGCTGTTCGACGAACGGCGCATGGTGGGTCCGGGCACGGTGCAGCGCTACTTCGTACGCGTACCGCAGGACAACGCGACCCTGCGGGCCACCGTGACCTTGCCCGATTCGCTCGGCCAGCAGGCGACGGTACGGCTGTACGAACCCAATGGCGCTCCGGCACGGACGGCTCCGGACGACATCGAGATCGGCGCGCAGCAGCCGGGGACGGCGCTGATCACCGTCCGCGGCGAAGACATCGTGCCCGGAGTCTACGAGCTGGACGTCATCGCGCCCCCGCTCGCTGCAACGACCGTGACGGCGCGCGCGGAATTGGGGCCCGTCGCCCTCGCGGTGACGGATCACGGCGGCCTGGAAGCATCGAGCGTGCTCAGCGGTGAGGGCGCGACGGCGAGCGGTCAGGTCGTCTACCGTCTGGTGGGCGCCGAGCGCACGTATGCGATCGCGGGCCGCGGGCAGCCGGCGGAGTCACTCCAGGTGCGCGCGCCGCGCTGGGCCAAACGCATGGAAGTGGATCTCGAGCTGCCGCCGGATCTCTGGGACGAGCTGACGGACCTGTCGATCACGGTGTACGACTCGACCGGACAGCAGGTCCGCGGCGGCAACCAGCCCGTGAACTACGCGTTCGGCCGCATGAGTATGGCCCTGTCGGACTCGGTCATCGGGGTCCCGCTCACCATCGAGTTCTATCCCGCCTTCGCTCGTCTGCCGGGTCACTCGTGGCGCGCCACCGCCCGCGCGCGCTTCCTTGGCCCCAACGACCCCGTGGGCGAAGGCCGGGCGCTGTCCGTCGTCGCGGGAGGCCGCACCGTGCTGCGGTTGCCCAACCCGCCGGCGCTCGCCATGCCGGATGGCTTCGCCGCCTTGATCGAGACTCGCGTCACGACGCTCACGGGGTCACTCGCGGCGCGGCGCACGCCGGTCCCGCCGCAGTCTCGCGGAGCGGGCGGCATAAAGTGACGAGTAGTCGAGCGTCGGTGCGGGTCGCAGGTGGGCAGGGATTCTGGGGAGATTGGCTGGAAGCGCCGTACCGCCAGGTGACCGGCGGTCCGGTGGATTACCTGATGATGGACTATCTCGCCGAAGTCACGATGTCAATCTTACAGAAACAGAAATCGCGCGATCCCGCGCGCGGCTACGCCACGGACTTCGTCACACAGATGGAGCGGATCCTCCCCACGATCGTGGAGCGGGGCATCAAGGTCACTGCCAATGCGGGCGGTGTGAATCCTCGGGCCTGCGCCATGGCGGTCGCCGCCGTCGCGCGGAAGCTCGGGCTGAACCGCAAACTGACGATCGGCGTCGTCACCGGAGACGATCTGCTGGGACGCCTCAACGGCTTGATCGCTCGCGGGCACGATCTCATGAACCTCGACACGCGCCGCCCCCTGCATGACGTCCGCGACAGAGTCCTCTCCGCCAACGCCTATCTCGGCGCGGCTCCGGTCGTCGAAGCGCTGCAGCGCGGCGCCCAAGTCGTGATCACGGGACGCGTGACCGATACCGGGCTGACGCTGGGGCCGTTGATGCATGCGTTCGGTTGGCCAGCCGACGCGTGGGATCAAATCGCCGCGGGCACGGTCGCCGGGCATATCATCGAATGCGGAGCGCAATGCAGCGGCGGGAACTGTCTCCACGACTGGAACCGGATCCCCGACCTGGCCAACGTCGGCTATCCCATTGTCGAAGCCCGCGCCGACGGGAGCTTCGACATCGTGAAGCACCCGCACACCGGCGGCCGCATCGACATCGCGTCAGTCACCGAGCAGCTCGTCTACGAAATGGGTGACCCGCGTGCTTACATCACACCGGACGGTGTCGCGGACTTCACGACGATCCAACTGCATCAGGTGAGCAAGGACAGGGTTCGGGTGTCTGGTGTCAGAGGAAAACCCGCGACCGACAAGCTGAAAGTCTCGGTTGCCTACTTCTACGGTTACAAGGCGGTCGGGACGCTGGTGTACGCCTGGCCCGACGCCCTCGAGAAGGCGAAAGCCGCCGATCGCATCCTGCGTCACCGCCTCGACGACCTGGGCCTCAAGTTCGAAGCGATTCACACCGAGTTTGTCGGCGCCGACGCCACGCACGGACCGCTGGCGCTGAAGGACGTGGACATCACCGCTATCCCCGAAGTGCAGCTGCGCGTGGGCGTGCGCGCGCGCGACGAGGCGCCGGTGGACCGCTTCACGCGCGAGATCGCGCCCCTCATTCTCAATGGGCCGCCGAGCGTCACCGGCTTCGCCGGGGGACGGCCCAAACCCGAGGAGATCGTGGCGTACTGGCCCGCGTTGCTCGACAAGCGGATGGTGCAGCCGTCCGTGGAGCTGATCGAAGCGTGAAACGGCAACGGCGGCGGCTGGTCGATATCGCCCATGCTCGGTCAGGGGATAAGGGCGATACGGCTAACATCGGGTTAATCGCGCTCAAGCCAAAGGATTATCCGCTCCTCGTGAAGCAGGTGACGGCCGCCCGTGTCGCGCGGCATTTTAAGGGGATGATCAAGGGACCGGTCGAGCGCTTCGAGCTGCCAAACCTCTACGCGCTCAATTTCCTGCTGCACGGCGCGCTCGACGGCGGCGGCACCATATCCCTCAAGACCGATGCCCAGGGAAAGGTGTTTTCCACGGCGCTGCTTCGCATGGAGATCGAGGTGAAGAAGTGAGCGATCGCGTTCTCGTCCAGGTCGCCGGCGGCATCCTCACCGCGACGCTTAACCGCGCCGACAAGCGCAACGCGATCGATACGGCCATGATCGACGCGCTGGTTGCCGCACTGGAGCGGGCCGACCTCGATGCGGGCGTCCGCGTGGTGGCGGTGCGCGGGGCGGGGCCGGACTTCTGCGCGGGGATGGACTTGAACGAGCTGCTCGCCTCGGCGGATCGCACGCTCGAGCAAAACCGCCAGGCCGCGCTGCACTTCGCCCAGGTGTTCCTGCGCATGCGGAAGCTGCCCAAGCCGATTGTGGCGCTCGTGCAGGGCCGCGCCCTGGCGGGTGGCTGTGGCCTCGCGACCGCGTGCGACCTCATTCTCGCGACGGAATCCGCGCGGTTTGGATATCCCGAGGTGCAGCGCGGCTTTGTGCCGGCGATCGTCATGACGATGCTGCGGCGCGCCGTGGGAGAGAAGATCGCCTTCGATCTCGCGGCGACCGGGCGACTGCTGGACGGGATCGAGGCGGCCGCAGTCGGCCTCGTGTCGCGCGTCTACGAGGATGCCGATTTCGAAGAGCAGGCGGCGGAGGTACTCCGTGTGCTGGCCGAAGCCAGCCCGTCGGCACTGGCGTTCACCAAGCAGCAGTTCTACCAGCTCGACGGGCTCAGCTTCGACGAGGGCCTGCGCCTCGGCGCCGATGTCAACGCCGTGAGCAGAAGTACTCCAGACTTTCGCGCCGCATTGAGCGCGTTTCTCAAAAAGTGAGGAGAGCATGCGTAATCTGAACGTCCCGATGTACGATCCCGAAATGGTTCGCCCGATGCGCGAGGAGTTGACGCGCCTCGGGTTCGAGGAGTTGCGGACGCCTGAAGAGGTGGATGCCGTGCTCGCTAAAGAGCGGGCGCCCACGCTGGTCGTGGTGAACTCCGTCTGCGGCTGTGCGGCACGAAATGCCCGGCCGGCCGCCGCGCTTGCGATCCAGAATGAGCGCCGCCCTCCGCGGCTGGTCACCGTCTTCGCAGGCCAGGACGCAGACGCGACGACCCGCGCGCGGAGCTACTTCACGGGTTACGCTCCGTCTTCACCGCAGATCGCGCTGTTCAAGGATGGACGACTCGTGTTCATGCTCGAACGGCGGAATATCGAGGGCCGCAACGCCACGGACATCGCAGCCGATCTGACCGCGGCCTTCGAGCAGTACTGCTGACTACGCCGTCAGCGATCAGCCGTCCGCCGTCTGATCTTGGAGCAGCCATTGAGGAGGCCTGGACACGAGTACGGGCCGCTCCGGGGTTTCTGACGGAGCGCGAAGCCCGATTCCTGGCGCTTGTGGCGGCGTGCGCCCCCGCGCAGGGCATCATCCTCGAGATTGGCAGCTTCAAAGGAAAGTCCACCGTTGGTCTGGCTTCTATCGCACAGCGCTTCGATCTTGGTCCGGTCGTCGCCGTGGATCCGCATTCCGCGCCCGCGGTCACCGATTTTGGTCACGGCTCGGGGCAGTCGTCGTGGGATGACTTTCAGGCATCGCTGCGGACCGCGGGGGTCGAGCGCACCGTCGAGGCCCATCGCGCGTACTCCAGTGACTTGGCGCGCGGCTGGACCCGTCCGATCCGGTTTCTCTGGATCGACGGCGACCACACCTATCGCGGCGCGAAGGCGGATATCGATCTCTTTCGCCCGCATTTGGTTTCTGGGGCGATCGTCGCGCTGCACGACGTGCTCCACACGTTCGAAGGACCGGTGCGCGTGTTCGCCGAAGAGCTGCTCGACTCGAACGAGTTCGGGCCGGCGGGGCTATGCGGATCGATTGGCTGGGCGCAATATCGGCCGAGTGACGGCGGAGCGTGGCGAGATCAGCGTTGCGCACTACGCCGCCGTGTCGGGCGGCTGATTGCTTTCGTCAAAGACGGGCGCGAGCCGAAGGGCTTCAGGAAGCTGCGCTTCAAGCTGTGGCGGGGGCTCGTGCCCCACGCGGCCCCGGATGCGGCCGCGTGGGTTCGAGCAGTCAGCTAGAGGATCTTGCCGCGGCGGACGCGAAAGTCGACGATCTGCTCCGTCCAGCTCCAGAGCGAGTCCTGCCGCTCCATCGCGACGCCAGCCACTTCGTGCCGATGCCATCCGACCATCACGTTCTGGTCCTGGGTCCAGATTTTCACGCGGTTGCGCGGGACGAGCTTTTCCCAGTTTTGCGCCACCTGGGGTTGGGCATAGAGCAACCGGATCGTGACGTTGCGCGACAAGTATTCGATCGGGCTCACGTCGATCTTGGCGTAGAGCTGCGGAGCAGGCAAGCGTCCGGCGCCCGGGAAATCGGGCACACCGTCTGAGAACAAGACAATGTTGAGCGGCGCAAGCACGAGGTTCTGCCGCTTGATGTGCACCGCGGTCCGTTCGAAGAAAGAGTTGAAGTCGGTGACGGGATCGTCCTCTGGGAACCAGGCGCGAAGACTCGCTTCAATTTCGGCTGGAGTCTTCCCCCCGAGGTCCTGGATCGGATGGAAGCTCTTCGGCTGTCCGACGTGCTCGCCGCCGAGCGAACCCACGAACACATCGGTGGCCTGCTTCAAGTCGCCGAGCGCGTTGATGTGCCCATAGATGTACAGTGCCGCGTAGCGGAGGGCGTCGTCGAATTGACCGCTCTTGCGGAATGAGCCGGAGATGTCGAGGCCCACGACGAGCGTCGAGCGCGGTGGCCGCGCCTCCGCCGGCGGCTTGCACCCACCGACGGCGGCCAGCGCGAGAACCAACAGCACCGCGCGTTTCATGGGCGCACCTCGCCCCGCGCCACCTCGCCGCTGGCCCGCGCCGGGAAATGCGTCGCCGACATGACTTCGTCGATCGACTTGAACGGGAGCGTGAAGTGACCGCGCCCCGTGAAGACGACGAAGAGGAAGTTCAGCCCGGCCGCGACGACCTGCAGGACAGGCAGGGAGGCGAGCTCGAACAGCTCGCGCCCTTCCTTGCGGAACCATTCGCGCTCGGCCTTGAGCGCGGCGATGGGGCCTTTCCAATAGTCGGCCATCGTCGGCGCGCTGCCATGGGCGGCCATGCCTTCGACCACCAGCGCCTGCCGGCCGAGCAGCGCGATCAACGCGGGCGCGCCAAAGCGGCCAAACAAGAACCATGTCATGCCGCGCACGCCGACCCACCCGAAGAACGCGAGCCCGATCGTGCCGAACACGCCGAGCTGAATGCCCTGCTGCGCGAGCCACGGCGTCATGGCGTCGACCAGCTCGCGATAGAGGAACAGCACTTCGAACATCGCGACGGCGATCTCGACCAGGATCATGAAAATGATGTTGCCGGTCTGGCGTTCCTTGATGGCCTCATTCAGCACCTGAATGCACGCGAAGCTGCCGGCGATGATGATCGCGAGGAAAATCCAGAGGATGAGGATCAGCGCGAAGCCGTTGACTTCGTAGCCCGTGAGGTCCGCCAGCAGCTCGCTCATCGTGGGCCGCAGCGTGTACGTGAAGATCGTCGCCTCGACCGCGGACCAGATGATAAGGAGGAAGAACGCAGGCCAGGGAACGCCGGGACGGCGCGACGTCGCGTCGAGGACGGCGAGCGGCGACGTGATCGCCCCCTTGATCGTCCCCACCACGAGCCGCGCGCTCAGCTTGATGAGGCCCCACACCCACCCGACGAGCACCACCAGGAAGCGCGCGAGGCCGGCCCAGTAGAACCACACCATGCGGAGCGCGTCCCACCAGGCCAGCGCCACCGATTGCAGGAGCGTCACCGATCGTCCCAGGCGGAAGGGAATGGTATAGAGGGACACCATCGTGCCCCAGATGCCGGCGACGAACACGGCCGCCGGGAGCAGCAGCAGAACGGCGATGCCGGCGAGCCTCCAGAAGTTCTGGCCTTGGAGGACGAAGCCGAACACACGGGTCTGGAACGGCACGATCCACGCTAACCCAGCCATCACCCAAGCAAAGAGCTGCTGCAGAATAAAGCTCCACTGCTGGGTCTGCGCGGGGTTCGTGACAATCTCTTGCATTGAAAGAGCCCTCCCACGGGATAGGACGGCGTTCGAATCGAGGCGGGCACATTGTTATAAAACCGGACCGGACAAGTCAAGGAAATGGGGGTGACGGGCGTCACGGGCGCCTTGCGACTTGCGCAAAATGCCCATGAAAGGCTAATCATCTTGCGTGTCGGACGACCCCAAACGCCTCATCGTCGTCGGTGACCGTGTGCTGATCGCTCCCGAGGAGGGAGAGGAACGCACGAACGTCGGCCTGTATTTGCCGGCCTCGGCCATCGAAGGGCGGCAGGTGCAGGGCGGGCGCATCGTCGCAACGGGGCCCGGCACGCCGATGGCCGAACCGACCAGCATGGATGAGGAGCCGTGGAAAATCCCTGGACGCGACGCCGAGGTGAAGTACCTCCCGATGCAAGCCCAGATGGGGGACTACGCGCTGTTCTTTCGGAAGGCCGCCGTCGAAATCACATTCGAGAACAAGACGTACCTCGTCGTTCCTCAGGCCGCGATTCTGGTCCTCGTTCGGGGGAAGCATGGCTGACATCGGCTGGGCACGGAGTCGCGGCGCTCGCGCCGAGGGGCAGGGACTCCGGCGCGGCGCCTGGTATCGCGTCGTGGAGAGTCCGGCTAAGGACTATGTCGTGCTCGACGTGCACCACGTGGAGATCCGGATTCCCAAGCGGGATCTCGAGATTCGCAGCGAGCGACCTAACGGCTGGAGCGTGGTGCGTGAGCCGCACCTCGTCTGTCCCGGTTGTCACGCCCGCACCGTCATTGCCGAGGGCCGCAAGGACGCCACGTGCCACGAGTGCGGCCGCAGCTATCCCATCGACTGGAAGGACGCGGGCTAGAGCTCCGGCGGGACGTAGGGAGTCGGTGCCGGGATCTTTGTCTCGGGATTCGCCGTCCGCTCACACAAATGCTCGAGCAGCTCAATCTGGCGCTTCTGAATGTGCCACAGCTCGTGCCACTGCTTGAATCGCAACGAATCCAGCTTGTCGTGTAAATCCCGGATTTCAATCTCCGCCATCAAGTTGATCTCGTAGTCCTGATTCGCCTGCATGCGATCTTTGTGCGCCTGCCGGTTCTGGCTCATCATGATCACCGGCGCCTGCAAGGCCGCGAGCGTCGAGAGGACGAGGTTCAAGAGAATGAAGGGGTAGGGGTCGAAGGGATGGGTCGCGAGCACCCAGGCGTTCACCACCATCCACACGAGCAGGATGCCCCCAAAGAGGCCGATGAAGCGCCAGCTCCCCCCAAACTGCGCCACCTTGTCGGCCACGTGCTCGCCGAACGTCATCGACGTCTCCATGTCCTGATGCACGAGCTTACTGACCCGCCCACGGCGCGTGATCTTCGAGACCACCGAATGCTCGAGCTCCGACAGCTTCTGATACTCGGCCTCGAGATAGGTCACGAACTTCTTGGCGCGATAAGTCTCGAGGCAGTTGGCGCAAATGCCACGTGTTCCTTCCCATTCCGGCCGGTCTTTCTTGATCAAGTCGATGATGCGGTTTTCCAGTTTCTGCGGAGACGCGAGCGTGCGGCCCTCCACGGGAGCCTTGCACAGCGAACAGTGCACCTTGGGCATGCGATCGTCTCCTAGGGCCTCGGCGCAGACGGAGTCTGTGCCGGTAGCTGCATGTGGAGCGTGTGAACGAGGAACGCCCAGCGATCGGTTTGCTCCTCGATCACCTTGGCGGTCGGCTTGCCGGCGCCGTGGCCGGCCTTGGTCTCGATCCGTATCAGCACCGGCTCCGGTCCACCCTGGGCCGACTGCAAGGTCGCGGCGTACTTGAACGAATGGCCGGGCACGACGCGATCGTCGTGATCCGCCGTCGTAATGAGCGTCGCGGGATACTGTGTGCCCGGTTTCATGTTGTGAATCGGCGAGTACCGGTAGAGGAAGGGGAACTGCCCCAGGGTGTCGGCCGACCCGTACTCCGTCACCCACGCCCAGCCGATCGTGAATTTGTGAAAGCGCAACATATCCATCACGCCCACGGCCGGGAGCGCCGCACCGAACAGTTCGGGCCGCTGATTGAGGACGGCGCCGATCAACAACCCGCCGTTCGAGCCGCCGCCGATCGCCAGCTTGGGCGGCGAAGTGTAACGCTCCGCGATCAGGTACTCGGCGGCGGCGATGAAGTCGTCGAACACGTTCTGCTTGCGGTCCAGCATCCCCGCCTGATGCCACTCCTCGCCGTACTCCGATCCGCCGCGCAACACCGCCTGCGCGTACACGCCCCCCATCTCGAGCCAGCCGAGCACGCCGATCGAAAAGCCGGGCGTCATGTTGACGTTGAAGCCGCCGTAGCCGTACAGGTACGTCGGATTCGAGCCGTCCTGCTTCAGTCCCTTCTTGTAGGTCAGGAATAGCGGCACGCGCGTCCCGTCTTTGCTCTGGTAGAACAGCTGCACGGTTTCGTACTTCGCGGGGTCGAACGCAATCTCCGGTGCCTTGAAGACGCTCGACGTGCCAGTGGTGAAGTCGTGCCGGAAGATCGTCGTCGGATAGAGGAACGACGTGAAGGCGTAGAACATCTCCGTGTCGTGCGGCTCGCCGGTGACCTGCACGATCGAGCCCAGCGTCGGAAGCGGCACGTTTCCCGCCGGCTTGCCGTCCAGCGCGAACAAACGCAGCTGCGAGTACGCGTCGTGGAGATAGCGTATCACGAACGTGTTGTGCACGATCTGCGAGCCTTCGATCACGTCCGGCGCCTGCGGGACGACCTCACGCCACGCGGCGGGCTCGGGGTGCCGCGTATCCACGGCGATGATGCGCCCGCGCGGCGCTCCGTTGTCTGTTTGGAAGTAGAACACCGAGCCGGTATTTCCCACGAATCCGTACGAGGCATCGAAACCGTCGAGCAGACGGACGACGGGGGCGTCGAGCCGCGGGTGCTTGGGATCGCCCAGGTCTTGGTAATAGATGCGATTGCGCCGATCGGTCCCGAGCCAGACGGTGTAGACCGCGTAGCGCCCGTCGGCGCTGACTTCGACGCCGAACCCCCAGTCGGGATGATCGGGCCGCTCGTAGATCAGCCGGTCGGCGGCCTGGTCGGTGCCCAGCTTGTGGAAATAGACCTTCTGGTTGTGATTGATTTCCAGCAGCGGATCGGTGCCGGCAGTCGGCTCCGGGTAGCGACTATAGAAGAAGCCGGCGCCATCGTGCGCCCACGCGGCGCTGGAGAACTTGATCCACTTGAGGTGATCGGGACGGTCCTGCCGCGTCGCCACATCGCGCACGCGGAATTCCTGCCAGTCGGAGCCGCTGCCCGAAATTCCGTACACCAAGGTCCGGCCGTCCTCGGCGAACGCGAGGATGGAGAGCGCCACCGTCCCGTCGGACGACAAGGTGTTGGGATCGAGCAGGACCGCCGGCTCAGCCGTCAGTGCGCTCTGCGTGTACAGCACCGACTGGTTCTGCAGTCCTGAGTTCTTGAAGAAGAAATAGCGGCCCCCCTTTTTGAACGGAGCGCCGTACTTCGGATAGTCCCACAGCTCGGTGAGGCGGCGGTGGATCCGCTCGCGCTCCGGGATCTGCTCCAGGTACGCGAAGGTGACTCGATTCTCCGCCTCGACCCAGCTGTGGGTCTCCGGCGAGTCTACATCCTCGAGCCAGCGGTAGGGGTCGGCGACCTTGGTGCCGTGATAGTCGTCGATGACGTCGCCCTTGCGGGTCGCAGGATATGTGACGGTTTGTACGAGCATGAGCGCCGTTAGGAATAAGGGAGGCATGACGCGTAAACGTGCTCCGTGTCGCAGCTTTGGGGTAGGGGGCTAGGGGCTCGGGGCGCAAAGGATGTCTCATGAGCCTCGATGCCGCCCGTGCGATCCTCGCGGAGCGCTTCGGTCACGCTCGCTTCCGCGTGCATCAGCTCAAAGTGCTCGGCCCGCTGCTCGCAGGACGCGATGTGCTCGCAGTCCTGCCCACCGGCGCCGGGAAGTCACTGTGCTATCAGGTCCCGGCGCTGCTGGGGCAGGGGCTGACGCTCGTCATCTCGCCGCTGATCTCCCTGATGCAGGATCAGGTCGGAGCCCTGCGACGGCGCGGCATCAACGCCGCCTACGTGAACAGCCAGCTCGATGCCGAGCAGCGTCGCACCATCCTCGATGCCGCTAGCACCGGCCGCTTGACCTTGCTGTATTGCGCTCCCGAGCGACTGGCGTCCCTGACGCGCCGGCTCGTCGCCGCGCGGACGCCCGTCGCGCTGTTCGCCATCGACGAAGCCCATTGCATTACCGAATGGGGCAATGAATTCCGTCCCGTTTATCGCCGGCTCGGCGTGTTCCGCTCGCTGCTCGGACGCCCGCCGACGATTGCCCTTACGGGAAGCGCGACCCCCGCCGCCCGCGCCGATATCCTGCGCGTGCTGCGGATGGCCGATGCCGAGGTGGTCGTCACCTCGTTCGATCGTCCCAATCTCCAGTTCAGCGTTCGCCGGGTGCGCGACGATCGCGAGCGGTTCGGCGCGATCCGGCAGCGCGTGCGCGACGCCGCCGGTGCGTCCCTGATTTACGCGCCGACGCGCCGGCTGACGGAGCTGGTCACCCGCGCGTTGCTCCGCTCGAGCGTGCGCGCGGCCCCCTATCACGCAGGTCTCAGCGCGAGTATCCGGCGGCGCGTGCTGTGGGCGTTTCTGGCCGACCATGTGCGCGTCATCGTGGCGACGAGCGCGTTCGGTATGGGAATCGACAAGCCGGACGTCCGGCAGGTCCTCCATTGGGGGCCACCGCGGACGCTCGAGGCTTACTATCAGGAAGCCGGCCGGGCAGGACGGGACGGGAAAGCATCGGAGTGTCTTATTCTGTGGCGACCGCAGGACTTTGCATGGGGAAACATCCCGCCGCCGATGCGGCGTTACGTCGAGGCGCGCCGGCACCACCGCGAGATGATGCTCGAGTATTTCGGCGAAGTTCGATGATGCGTGTAGGGGCGCAGCATGCTCGCCCCTACTCAAACCGTTCCTGTCTCTCACCTATATTTCACCGCATGCACGACTCTCTCTACTTTAGCGACCACCATCTCCAGGTCCGCGAGATGGTCCGAGACTTCGCCAAGAGCGTCGTCAGGCCCAGCGCTCGCCAATACGATCTCGACAGCCGCTTCCCCTGGGACAATGTGAAGCAGATGGCGGAGCTCGGGCTGTTTGGCATTCCATGGCCCGAGGAGCTGGGTGGGTCGGGGATGGATTACCTGTCGTACATCACCGTCATCCACGAGCTCGCGAAAGTCGATGCGAGTCACGCCATCACCGTCAGCGCACACACCACGCTCGGCACGTCGCCGATCATGGATTTCGGCACCGACGAGCAGAAGCGCCGCTTCGTGCCGTTCCTCGCGAGCGGCAAAGTCCTTGGCGGGTTCGGGCTGACCGAGCCGGGCGCCGGATCGGACGCCGGCGGCACCAAGACCACCGCCGTCGATCGCGGCGACCACTACGTCCTGAACGGCTCGAAAATCTTCATCACCCACGCCGGCGTGGGTGAAATCTTCTGCGTCACGGCGCGCACCGACCCGAACGCCAAGCGCACGCATGGGATTACGGCCTTTATCGTCACCAAGGACACCTGCGATCTCGACGAGACGAAGCGCGTCGGCATCGGACATTCATCTGATTTGGCTAAATGCCGCGGCGTATTGTCGGGGAAGAAAGAAGACAAGCTGGGCTGGAGAGCCTCGGACACGCGCGAGCTGATCTTCCAGGACGCCGTCGTCCCGAAAGAGAATGTCCTCGGACCGGTCAACAACGGGTTCCGGCAGTTCTTGCACACGCTCGACGGCGGCCGCATCGGGATCGCCGCCCTGTCCCTCGGGTTGGCAGAGGGCGCGCTCGAGGAGTGTCTCACCTATACCTCCACGCGGAAGCAGTTCGGCCGGCCCATCGCCAGCTTCCAGGGGGTCCACTTCGCCCTCGCCGACATGGCCACCGAGATCGAAGCCGCCACGCAGCTCGTCTATCACGCCGCCTGGCTCAAACAGCGAGGGGCGCCGTTTAAGAAGGAGGCGGCGATGGCGAAGCTCTACGCCTCCGAGCTCTGCATGCGAGCCACCACCAAAGCGGTCCAGCTCCACGGCGGCTACGGCTACACGACCGAGTACCCGGTCGAGCGGATGATGCGGGACGCCAAGATCTGCGAGATCGGGGAAGGCACGAGCGAGATTCAGCGGGTCGTCATCGCCCGGCAGTTGTTGGGCGGTTTGATAGATTGACCTAAGTCTCCTCTTTTCCTAGCTTTACCTCCATGCATTGGGCTCTGGCGTCTCTCAGCCGCCTTTCCAATCGAATCATCTCACTGCCCACACCACATCGGCCGGGCGAGTTGGACTATTGCTGGGAAAACCACAGGCTCCCGGGGGGCGGATGCTTCCCGCCGGGTCGCGAGGGTCACTGCTTTGAAGCGCGAAATACTGATCTCTGGAAGCCCGCGGGAGACCCGCGTGGCCATTCTCGAGGACGACCGCCTTGTTGAACTCCTGGTCGATCGTCCCGACTCCCACCGTTCCGTCGGCGACATCTATGTCGGCAAGGTCGAAGCGGTCCTGCCCGGCATTCAGGCAGCGTTCGTCGACATCGGCGCCGAAAAGAGCGCTTTTCTCCACGCCTCCGACCTAATCGAGGCGGAAGAAGACGAAGACCCCGAAGACCGTGAGCCCGACGACGCCGACGAGGAAAATGGCAACGGGAACGGCAACGGCGACGGGGGGAATGGGCGAGGCGAAGGGAAGGGCGGCGCGCAGGTGGTTACGAATCGTCGCGGTCGCTCCAGGCGTCGCCAGGCGCCCAACATCGCCGACGAGCTGAAGCGCGGTCAGACCAAGCTCGTCCAGGTCATCAAAGAAGCCATCGGCACCAAGGGCCCGCGCGTCACCGCGCAGGTCTCGCTCGCCGGCCGATTCCTCGTCTACATGCCGTTCGCCTCGAAGGTCGGCGTCTCGCGCAAGATCGAAGCCCGCGATCAGCGCGCTAAGCTGCGCGAGATGGTCACGAAGCTCGTCCCGGCCGACTCGGGTGGCTGGATCATCCGCACTGTCGCGGACGACCTGACCGAAGCGAGCTGCAAAC
>QHUF01000402.1 GCA_003221075.1 Gemmatimonadota bacterium | reverse complement strand
CTGCGATGCGTTTCGGAGACCGACAGCCACCCGATCATTGCCGTCGCGACTACGCCCAGGGCCACGGACCACAACACGCGCCGGACGGGACGCCGTCGCGCCGAAAGACGACGCGTCGCCACTTCAGCGAACGGCGTCTGGCGGGTACGGATCGCCTGGATGCGCGCGGCAGTCTCGGGCGAGGGCGTCGCGTCGTACTCCTTCTCCAAGCGGCGCCGGAATGTCTCGAAAGTGCTCAGCGCCCCGGCACGATCCCCCGACCGGTCGAGCAGCGCGATGAGGCGCGCGAGCCCTTTCTCATCGTCAGGATCGAGGGCGATCGCCTGTCGAGCAGCTTGCACGGCCGTCGGCAGATCTCCTTCCTGCTCGGCGTCCTGCACGACGTCTGCTGCCGCATGGACCGCGAGCTGCCCGAGACGCGTTCGCGCAGAGGTGATCCATGCTTCGAGGTCCGTTGACCCACCCGAGACGAAACAACCCTCGAGGAATCCGCCGCGATACAGTCGAAGCGCTTCTGTCGCGTGTCCCGCCTTGCAGGCCTGTTCGAACGCCACGACATCACACCAGACGCTGCTGGGCTCGAACGCGATCGCTTCGTCACTCTGGCCGTTGAGGATTCCGTCGCCGAGCTCGCGGCGCAGAAAGCGCAGTGACTGCCGCAAGGCACCGCGGGCGTGCGCGGTGTCGAGGTCGGGCCAGAACAGCGCGACGACGGTGTCGCGACGAGCGCCGTGGTCGGTGTGGAGAGCCAGATAGGCGAGGAGGGCGAGGCGCTTCGGCTGAGCCAGGATCGAGTGGACCGCGTGTCCGTCGGTCCCCTTCAGATCCAGCGTTCCCAGCAACCGCAATTCGATCATGCAGCCACCGCCTCGGCAGGCGCGCCGACCGGGAGGAGGCGGCCAAGTCACGCTCCGATCACGGCTGGGTCACTGGCCGACGCTAGTCTGGTCAATGTACGCCTGGCGGAGGTACCCGCCAGAGTGTTTCCGCGTCCAGGTCGGGCCGGCTCGCCCGCGGAGCTTGCTAACCGCCGTGCCCGATGGAGGTTCACATGGCAAAGTCTCTCATAGCTGTGGTCGTGGTTGCTGCCGGAGCGCTCGCCTGCACAGACACAGCGAAACGGGGAGAGTCTTCAAACGCCGGAATCACGGAGCCGCCGAGTTTCACCGTCGCCGTAGGGTTTACCCCCACAGTCCTCTCACGCGGCAACCTCGGCACGTATCACATTCAATCCAAAGCTGGTGATTATGACGCCGAGCTCAAGTCGCACGATAACACCGACATCGTTGTCGTGAAAAACGTCGTCACACCCGGTGGGCATTCAGGTTGGCATTTTCATCCCGGCCCCGTGCTCGTGACCGTGGCAAGCGGAACGATCACGTTCTACATGGGAGACGATCCCACCTGTTCCCCTCATGTGCACCCCGCCGGCACCACGTTCTTTGAGAACGGCGGGATGGTGGGGATCGCACGGAACGAAGGGACCGTCGAGGCGACTGTGGTGGCGACCATCTTCGTCCCTGCAGGTAGCCCGACGCGCATCGATGCGCCGGCACCTGGTAATTGCCCGTTTTGACTCTGGCCATCAGCGCCAGCAACGAGAACAGTTCGGGGCCTGCGACGCCGCCCTTCAACGACGAAATCATCCTCAGAGATGCCACGGGCGCGGGAGGATTCGGACACGTCAAGTTTCGCCAGCCGAAGGACGGTGACGTGATTATCTACCTCGACACGTGGGTGCGCGACCTCGCCCCGAATGCGAGTTACCGGTTGCAACGCGCAGTGGATACGAACGTAAACGACGACTGTACCAGCACTACATGGCTGACGCTTGGGCTCGGACCCACCCCACAGGCGATCGTGACCGATGATCGGGGAACGGGACGGGCGGCGCTGTGGAGGACTCTTGCTGTTTCGAATATCGGCACGACGTTCGACATCCACTTCCGGGTCATCGATACGGCAGGCGCAATGGTGTTGGAAAGCGCTTGCTATCAGTTCGTAGTCAGCCAATAGCAGGATACGGCAGGTGCGACGAGGGACGCTCTGTTCGGCGTCCCTCGTCTTGTTTTACGCGGCTGCTCCGTGGCACTTCTTGAACTTCTTGCCGCTGCCGCAGGGACACGGATCGTTGCGTCCCACACCGGCGTACGGGTTGGGCGCGAAGCCCGGCTCTGGCTTGGGCAATGGCGGCGGATTCCCGCTCGATACGAGACCGTCTGCGGCCGGTTTCGACGCCGTCATTGGCCCCTGCTTTTTCGGCTGCCCCCCGATCGGGCCGGTCACCGATTGGCTTGGGCCCCCGCGCGGGGGGCCAATCTCGATCTGCAGCTTGAGCCACCGTTCCGCGAAGGTCGTCTGCAGATCGTTCATGAGGCCGACGAACATCTCGTAGGCTTCTTGCTTGTACTCGACGAGCGGGTCCTTCTGCCCCCAGGCGCGGTAGTAGATGCCTTCGCGCAGCTGGTCAAGATCGTACAGATGGTCCTTCCACTTCTCGTCGATCACGCCGAGGGTGACGTGGGACAACGCCTGCTCGCCGAGGTTGGTCGCGCCGACCTTGGCCTCGACGTCGCGCAAATAGCCAAGCTTCTGCTGGAAGGCGTCGCGCGCGGCTTTCTGAGCCGCCCGAAGCAGCTCGTCGCGCGTCTTGATCACGGCGGGATCGGTGACGCCCGGGATGGAAGTCAGGAACTTCTGCAGAAACTCCGTGTCGATCAGCGCGCGGTCCCACTGCCCGGGATCGTCGTAGTCCGCCAGGAGGGTGTCGACGAGGTGCTCGACCGCGGTGTCGATCATCCGCTGCGCCTCGGCCTTCAGCTCTTCCCCGCCCTCGAGCGCGTACAGTCGCTGCGAGTAGATGACCTCGCGCTGCTTGTTCATGACGTCGTCGAACTGCAGCAGCTTCTTGCGCGCCTGGAAATTCTGGAGCTCGACGCGCTTCTGCGCCTGGCCGATGGCGGCTGTGACCCACGGATGGGTAATGACCTCACCCTCTTCGGCGCCGGTGCGGTCCATGATCCGCGCGATGCGGTCGGACCCGAAGAGCCGCATGAGGTCGTCTTCGAGCGACATATAGAACACGCTCTGCCCGGGATCGCCCTGGCGCCCCGAGCGGCCGCGCAGCTGGCGGTCGATGCGCCGCGCCTCGTGGCGCTCCGTTCCGATGATGACGAGACCACACGGCGGATCCTCGTTGCACTTGAGCTCTTTGATCTGCTGGGGCGTCAGATCGGGCGCCTCCACCATCTGCCCGAACGGCGCCTCGCGCGACTTGATTCCGCACACCTGACACTTCTTGACGCCCGGGCCGAGTTTGATGTCGGTGCCGCGGCCGGCCATGTTGGTCGCGATCGTGATCGAACCGGGCTGTCCCGCCTGCGCGACGATTTCAGCTTCGCGCTGGTGGTATTTGGCGTTCAGGACCTCGTGCTTGAGCCCGCGCCGCTTGAGCAGCCGGGCCAGGGTCTCTGAGACCTCGACGTTGGTCGTGCCGACGAGCACCGGCAGGCCGCGCTTATGCTGGCGCTCCACCTCTTCCATGATCGCGTCGTACTTCTCTTTGCGCGTCTTGTAGACGAGGTCGTGCTTGTCCACGCGCCGCACGGGACGATTGGTAGGAATGACCACGACGTTGAGTTTGTAGATGTCGTGAAACTCGGTCTCTTCCGTCTCGGCGGTGCCCGTCATGCCCGACAGCTTCTCGTACATGCGGAAGTAGTTCTGGATCGTGATCGTCGCGAGGGTCTGTGACTCCTCGCGGACCGCCACACCTTCCTTCGCCTCCACCGCCTGGTGCAAGCCGTCCGACCAGCGCCGGCCCGGCATCAACCGGCCGGTGAACTCGTCGAC
>QHUF01000308.1:20315-33430 GCA_003221075.1 Gemmatimonadota bacterium | reverse complement strand
TACGGCACACCGGACGGAGCACGGAGCACGGAGCGGGGAGCTGGCGCCGCGCTCGGCTGTCCGGTGATGCTGGGACTTGCGGCACCGGCTTCGACGTCGCGTTTGATGACTCGGCCACCCGGCCCGGATCCCTGCACCAGCTTCAGATCGACACCTGCGTCCTTGGCGATCCGCCGTGCTAGTGGAGACGCCTTCACTCGCGTGGCATCGGTCGCTGTTGCAACCGGAGCGGGAGCGGGGGCTGGAGCAGGGACGGCGGCCGGAGCGGGGGCCGGCTTCGCTGCTCCTTGCACCGTGCTCCCTGCTCCGTCGACTTTCTCACCAGGCTTCCCGATCCACGCGACGACATTTCCGACCGGCACTGTGGTGCCCTCGGGTACCATCACCTTCAACAGCTGTCCATCGGCCCGAGCGACGAGCTCCATGACGGCCTTATCGGTCTCCACTTCGGCGAGCGTATCGCCCGACTTCACGGGGTCGCCCTCGTGCTTGTTCCACTTCACGAGGCGCCCCTCTTCCATCGTGGGCGACAATGCCTCCATGTGGACTTTAGTCGCCATCTAGGTACAGAACCTTCCGTGCCGCAGCGACAACCTTCTCGGGCGATGCCTTCGCGGCGCGCTCGAGAAACTTGTTATAGGGCATGGGCACGTCGGCTTGCGTCACGCGCTGTACCGGCGCATCGAGATCGTCGAACGCGTCACGCTGAATGAGATCGACCACCTGCGCGCCGATCCCGGTGTGCGGCCACCCTTCCTCGACGACGACCGCGCGGTTGGTCTTTTTGACCGATTCCAGAATGGCCGCTTCGTCCAGGGGGCGGAGCGATCGCAGGTCGAGCACTTCCGCCGAGACGTTCTGCTCGGCGAGCTGATCCGCCGCTTTCTGCGCGACGGTAAGGGTCTTGGAGTGACAGACGAGCGTCACGTCACTGCCTTCACGCTTGATTTCCGCCTTGCCGATCGGGACGATATGCTCGCCGTCGGGCACGTCGCCCTTCAGGTTGTAGAGCATTTCACCTTCGAGCACGATGACGGGATTGTTGTCGCGGATCGCGGACTTGAGGAGTCCTTTGGCGTCGGCCGGGGTTGCAGGCGCAACGACCTTGAGACCGGGGATATGGGCAATCCAGCTCTCCCACGCCTGCGAATGCTGCGACGCCAGCTGCAGCGCCGCACCGCTCGGCCCGCGGAATACGATCGGGACCCGAATCTGGCCGCCCGACATGTAGAGCATCATGGGCGTATCGACGATGCGCTTGGGCCCGAACTCCTCCAGCAGTCCGCGGCTAACCTTGTACGCGCCCTGATACACGCCGACTTCTTCCCCCATCAGCACCACGTTGGGATCGCGCTGCATCTCTTCGCGCAGCGCCTGATTCAGGGCATCTCGATAGGTGAGGGTAGGCATGTCAGTCGGCCAGCACGTCGTTGTACAACTCGTCGGGATCGGGGTCCGGACTCTCGTCGGCGAACTTCACCGCCGCGTCGACCTCGGCGTGGATCTCGGCGTCAATCGCGTCGAGTGCGGCCTGATCGATGACGCCGTCCTCTTTGAGCTTGGCGGCGAGGTGCGTGATGGGATCGCGCGCCTTTTGCTCCTCGACTTCGTCTTTGGTCCGATACACGCCATGCAGCGGATCTGACATCGAGTGGCCCATGAACCGATAGGTGCGCACTTCGAGCAGCGTCGGGTGGCTGTTCTTGCGCGCGCGCTCGACGGCACGGCGCGTCGCGTCGTACACCGTCAGCGCATTCATCCCGTCCACCAGCTCGGCGGCCATGTCGTAGCTGCACGCGTGCTCGACGATGTCGGTCACCGCCGCGACGCGCTCGAACGCCGTGCCCATGCCGTAGCGGTTGTTCTCGCACAGGAAGATCACCGGCAGCTTCCACACGGACGCCATGTTCAGGGTCTCGTGGAACGCGCCGATATTCACCGCGGCCTCGCCGAAGAAGCAGACGGTCACCTGATCCGTGCTCTTGTACTTGCTGGCAAACGCGAGACCGGCTGCGAGGGGAATGTGCCCGCCGACGATGCCGTGACCGCCCATGAAGCCCTTCTTGGCATCGAAGAGGTGCATGGAGCCGCCCTTGCCCTTCGAACACCCCGTCGCCTTCCCGAACAGCTCCGCCATCACCGCGTTGGGCGAGATCCCTTTGATGAGCGCCTGGCCATGCTCGCGGTAGGAGCAGATGACGTAGTCATTGTCCTTCAGCGCGGCGAGCGCGCCCACCGCCACGGCTTCCTGTCCGATGTACAGATGGCAGAAGCCGCCGATCTTGCCGAGGGCGTACGCCTCGGCGGCTTTTTCCTCGAAGCGCCGAATGAGCAGCATCTGCCGCAGCATCTTCAGATGCAGCTCGGTCTGGGCAGGGACGGGGGGAGCGTCCTTGGGGGATCTGGCGGTGGCCGTCATGCGGTCGCTGCCTCCACTTGCTCCCAGGCGTGATAGCTGGAGCGCACCAAGGGCCCGGATTCGACGTGACGAAAGCCGAGCGACATGCCGTAGCGCTTCAACTCGGCGAATTCGTCGGGGGTGTACCAGCGCGCGATCGGTAGGTGCTGATCGGACGGCCGCAGGTACTGGCCGATGGTCACGATATCCACGCGGGCCTCGCGCAGATCACGTAAAGCGACGAGGAGCTCGTCCCAATCCTCGCCCAACCCGCAGATGATCCCAGACTTCGTCAACAGCGCGGGATTCATGTCCTTGGCGCGGTCCAGGAGCTGCAATGCGCGCGCGTAACGACCGCCGGGCCGGGCGATGCGGTACAGGCGGGCGATCGTTTCGAGATTGTGATTGAGGATGTCGGGTCGGGCGTCGACGATGAGGCGCAGCGCGTCGGGATTGCCCTTGAAGTCAGGGATCAAGACCTCGACCGATGTCTGCGGCAGGCGCGTGCGAATCTCGGCGATACACGCCGCGAAGACCTCCGCGCCGCCGTTCGGCAAGTCGTCGCGATCCACACTCGTTATGACGACGTGCTTGAGGCCCATGTGAGCCACCGCGGCGGCGAGGCGTTGCGGCTCGCCGGCATCGAGCGGGGCGGGCGTCCCGTGCGCGACCGCGCAGTACGCGCAGTTGCGCGTACACACATCCCCCAGGATCATGAACGTCGCCGCTTTGTGCTCCCAGCACTCGCCGATATTCGGGCAGTGCGCCTCTTCGCACACGGTGTGCAGCTTGAGGTCGCGCATCATGTGCTTGAGGGCCACGTAGTTGGGGCCGCCCGGCGCCTTCACCTTGAGCCACGAGGGTTTGCGAGACGGGTCAGCCGCAGGGGAGGGGGACGGCTGGATCTGAACAAGGGGGGCGGCCATGGAAACACGAAGATAAGCACAGCTTCCGGGGCAGGGTAGGCCGTTTTTCAACCAGACGGTTGATCTCCCCCGCGGTTCTTTAGGCGGCGCAGCTCGTTCTCGATCTCCGTCGAGGTCCCGAGCGTGCCATCCGCGATGTCGGCGATTTCCTCCGCCTCCTTCCACTGGCGCTCGAGCTCTTCGACCTCCGCCCGCTCGTCCACAGCCATTTCCAGCGCGAGGCCCCGCTCGGCGCGCAGTGAGCGCAGCGTCAGCTCGCGCCGCGCAATGTCGCGCACGAGCTGATCGGCTCCGCCCACCTGATCGACTTCACGGGCCGCGTCCTCGGCGCGGCGGCGTCCGCCCTTATCCAGGTTCATGTAGGTGAGGCCCTGGCGCAGCACCTGAATGGCGTCGGTGCCCGTGAGCTGCGTTCCTTCGTGACGGCACTTTGGGCAGCTCAACACCACCGCCATCTCCTCGTGCCGATCGGGGACGATGCGCGCGTATTGAACGTGCCGCGCGCGCAGCTGCATCAGGGTACCGCAATGCGCGCAGATCGGTGGCTCGAGGAGCTGGACCTTCCGGCTCCCCATGAGCCAGAGGTAAAACCCATCGATGACGCGGTGCGCCTGCCAGACGACGACACCGAACCCGCCGCCTGCGGCCACGTTTGCGGCGATGCCGAGTCCGATCGCGGCGACCGTCAGGGGGACGACGACCTTCATGCGCTCGCGCTGGCGATTGCGCAGCCGCTCGCCGTAGCGCCACGTCGCCAGCTCGACGCGCGGCGGTTTGCCGACGCGTACGAGATCGTAGCGCTCCCAGCGGATCAGCGCGACTTGTTGGGTGGACGCTGCGATTCGTCCCTGACTCGCCGCGCGAGCCACGGCCTCGATCCGTTCCAGCCGATCATCGAAGGGCGTGAGATTCCAGCGACTGCAGCGGGGGCAGACCACCCACAAGCGCCCCTTCCATTCATCGAACGCGATTCGCCGTCCGACACCGAGGCCCGAGGGGCCGCCATCTCCGTCAAATGCCGCGTTACAAAACGCGCAACTACTGAACATCCTAGGAAGTAAATCGCTCCGGGGCGAGGGAAGCAATCTCCACTTCCGTCGTGCCGGTGCTCACCAGGTCCCCAATGATCTCGCCGGTGAGGCCCGCGAGCAGGACGCCGTTCCGGCCGTGGCCGGTGGCATACCACAACCCGCGAACGTCGGGGTCGGCGCCGACGATTGGACGCCCGTCGGCCGTGAGGGGCCGCAGGCCCGCCCAGGTTCGCGTTGGGACGGCCGGCAGCTGCGGCAGCAGCCGCTGCGCGGCGGCGACGATATCCCGCACGCCGGACTCGGTGACGCTTCCATCGAAGCCCACATGCTCCATCGTGCTGCCGAAGATTGCTTCACCACTCCGCGCGAGGACGTAGCCGTGATCGTAATAGAGCACCGTACGCGGCATGTTGGCGGGCCACGGCGCGGCCGCCATCTGTCCCCGGACGGGCTCGATCGGCAGCCTGCGCGGAAGATGGTCGATGCGAGTGGACCACGCGCCCGCGGCGATGATGACGTGCTCCGCCTTGATCTTGCCCGCGGGGATTTCGACGCCGGTCGCCCGGCCGAGGATCGTGGTGAGGCGAGTTACCCGGCTGTTCAACGTGCGTGCGCCGTGGCGCTTGGCATCAGCGTGGAACGCGCGGGCGAGTGCGGGCGCGTCTACAGCGCCGTCTTCCGGTGCGAACATCGCGCCCAGGCATGGTGCAGTGGCGGGAAAACGCTCGGCCACCTCCTCCGCTTCCAGCCAGTCGCACCGCAGCCCGGCCTGGCGTTGGTGTGCCACCGCGTCGCGGAGCCGCTCGGCTTCGGGTTCGTCGAACGCGAGGGACGCTATCCCGTCGCGCCACAACCCGATGTCGATGCCGGTGCTCTCCGCCAGCGCGGGGGCGAGGCTCTCGTACAGGTCGCGGGCGCGCAAGCCCAGGGCGCGCAGGGCCTCGTCGGTGCGCTCGATTTGAGGTCCCAGGATCCCCGCCGAGGCCGCGGACGCGGCCGCCGGATCGGGCCCGGGCTCGCAGATGAGAACCTTCATGCCCCGCCGCGCGGCGGCCCGGGCGCAGGCGGCGCCGATGATGCCGCCGCCAGCAACTAACACTTCACAGGACGAAACTTTGTGCGACATTTAGGCGTACGCTGCAAACGCACCGGACACCACGGAGGCAATCATGTTCCGGAGCATTTTGGGTTTCGCCGTTCTCGCGATTCTCGCATGGCTGGGTCTCAAGTTGATCTTTGGAATCCTTGGGAGTCTGGTCGGCCTCGCGATGACAGTGCTGTGGCTCGCCTTCATCGGCTTCGTCGTCTATGTCGCGTTACGGCTCATCAGCCCGCGTACCGCGGATCGCGTCCGTGACATGATCAAGGGACGTCCCACCGACGCCTAGGGCGGCTCCCAGGGCAGGGGCTGGCTCGAGTGCGCGTGCACGATTTTCCAGCTCTCGCCCCGCCGTTCGCAGATGAAGGTCGCCCGACCGACTTCGGCACGCTGCTCGGCCGGGTTGACCCACTGATAGTCCACTAACACCCAGGCCAACCGGCCTTCAATCGTCGCGTTCGCCGCCGAGATCGTCACCCGGCCGGCGCCCGGCGTAATACCCGCGAACCGCGGCGCCGCCAGACGCAAGCGGGCATTGCCCACCACCCCTGCATCCGGCGTGTACAGTGTGTCGGCATTCCGGTCACCGGCAGCGTCGAGCGTCAGCGCGAGCCGCACCAGCGCTTGGACCTCGGCCGTCCCGGCACCGACAGCCATCACCTCGCGCGGTCTGATCGTGCGCGTGGTGCACGCGACCAGGATAGAGACCGCGACGGTGAAATTGTAGGGGCGCAGCATGCTGCGCCGCTACCGTTTTTCCAGCTGGGACAATACCGCCCATGCGATCAACGGCACCAGGATCTCATGATGTCCGGTGAGCTGAATGCCGCGGCCACCGGCGAGCGTCGGGCGCTCCACGACGTTCACGCGCGGCCGGTAGTGACGCTGCATGTCGCAGTCGCACGCCGTGAAGTTCTTCGGCCGCCCGCCGTTCAGGTTCCGCGCGATCGTCAGGGCTTTGAGAAACACCTCCGGCATCACGACCGCGCTACCGAGGTTCAGTACGACGCCGCCGTCGTCGAGATCCGGCAGGATACCGGCGAGACGCTTGAAATCGCGATGACTCGTCGCGCCGATCGCCGCCCCGTCGGCGGTCGGATGTTGATGCACGATCTCCGCCCCGATGGCCGCGTGCACGGTGACCGGAACGCCCAGCTCGGCGCAGGCCAGGAGCACCGAGACGTCTCGACCAGGGAGGTCCTTGCGCGCCCGCAGGTATTCGGCGAGTGCTTCGCCCGCGCCCTGCTGCGTCTTGGCGCCGCGCGCCAGCGCGGCGTTCATCTCGCGTCCCGTCTCTTCCGCCATGCCGAACGTCCCATCGCCCAGGCCGGCCGCGACGTCTTCGCTCGTCCCTCCGTAAGCCGCCAGCTCGAAGTCGTGGATGGCTGCGCTGCCGTTCATCGCGACGGCGGTGATGGCGCGCTGTCGCATCAGCGCGATCAGCAGCGGTCCGAGGCCGACTTTGATGACGTGCCCGCCGAGCATCGCGACGACCGCCCGGCGCCCGGCCGCCGCGACGATCTGATCGACCACGTAGCGCAAATCCTGCGCGGCCAGAATCGCCGGGAGCGCGTCGACGAAGGCGGTGAACGAGCGGTCAACGGGGAGCGGCGGGTGAGCGAGGAGCGAGGGGTCGACTTTGTTGGGGCGTTTGGCAACGGGCACTGTCTTGAGGCGGGAGAAGTCGGCTTCGCGGTACTCGGTCATGGCTGAGTCACCCCTGGGACGACATAGTCCTTGAGCTTCAGCGTCACCTGGCCGAACGAGAAGTTGGACTGGATCGCGAGCACGAGGCGCTGCGGATCGTCAGAGAGCCAGATATGCGTCTCCGACTTCTCCGCGAAGATGCCACGACCCTGCGGAATCTTGGGGCTAACGACGATCGCCCGCCACTTCTTCCCCGCTACGCTCACCCGCTCGCGTTTGACGACCTCGATGATGACCGGATTGCGGTCGGGGCGAAAATAGCGCGGGTATTCGTAACGCTTGCCGACCTCGAGCGGCACCGTCCGAATCCAGTACAGGAAGGCCGCGTCGTCGAGTGGCTCGGGCACGGTGGCAAAAGTCGTGTCGCGCCCTTCCTCTCTGTAGAAGCCGGAATCGGGGAAGATCTCGTAGCGCCGCTCGCGATGCCTGTCGCGCTCGTCCTGGATCGACGAAAAGCGGCGCGAACGGAAGTCGTACCGTCCCACCCACGATTCCATCGTCTGGTCGAGGTGATACCACAGGGCGCCCCCGGAAATCCGAAATCGAATGTGCACGGTCTCCGTGTTGCGCACGGTATCGAGCCCCACGACCTCCATCACCGCGTTGCCCACGCTGAAGATCCCGTACTTCGCGTTGAACGAGAGCCGCTCGCCCACCGGAAACGTCACGGCCGGTGTGCAAGGGCAGTCCTGGGCTGCGAGCGGGCGTCCGGCTGCGAGCAGCGCCAGCACGAGCAGCGCGGAGCCTTTGCGCGCAGCACTGATCAGGCCGCGCGATCGCCAGGCGGCGAGGAGCTGTTGCCAGGGACTGGACCGCGACGGTCGTTGTTTGAGGTCGTAGCGGGCGTCGCTGGACACCACTTCGATCCGGCGCGCATGAGCGCCCAGGCGCGCCAACAGCTCCGCGTTGGCTGCCCACCCCTCGGCCGTCAGCAATGGGGCATCGCCACCCCGGGTGGCCTGACGCAGCACGATCAGCCGCAACGCGGTGAATCCCGAGATCGAGTCCTTTACCCCTCCGCCCACCCGCAGCAGACGCGGCGCCCACTGCCGTGCCCAGCGTTCGGGCCAGGGGTTGGCGCCGCGTACGCGATACTGCTCCGCGACGACCAGGTCGGCCCCCGACTCGAGCCGCTTGACCATCTCTTCCATCGTCTCCGGCGCGTGCACGAAGTCGGCATGTAGGGTGATCGCGCAGTCGCGCTTGGGCCGGTCGGTACGCTGCAGCGCGAGCCGCAGCAGCTCCTCGAGACTGCGCGCGTAGCCCTGGCGCGTCTGATGTTTGATCACGGTCAGAGGTAGCACGCGTGCATACGAGGTCAGGACGTCCGCGGTAGCGTCGGTCGACGCATCATCGCACGCGAGGATCTGGTATTCCCGCTCGAACGCCGTGAATACCTGGCGGACTTTCCAGAGCACGAGCCCGACCGTACTCGCCTCATTGTGGACCGGCACGCAGACGTAGATCATGGCCCTGCAATCTAGAGAAGCGTCCTATAGACGTCCAAGACTCCTTGCGCCATGGCTGTGGCCGTGAAGCCGGGCGGGAAGGGGACCGGCGCCGGGTGATCGAGCACATCCACCACCTTTTGTGCCAATGCTTCCGCCGCTTCGACGGGAACCAGGACTTCCGGCGGGAGGATTTCGGGAACTCCGCCCGCCGCCGTCGCGACGACGGGGCGGCCCAGCGCCAGCGCGTTCAACACGACGCTGCCCAGCCCTTCACTCTTGGATGAGAGGACAAAGACGCTGGCCGCGGCGATGAGCGCATCCACGCGGTCGACATGGCCGATCAAGTGCACGCGATCGCCCAGCCCGAGCCGCTGAATTTCGGCGGCGAGCGATTCGCGCAGCTTGCCCGCTCCCGCGATCACCCAATGGAGCTCCTGCCGCTGGGCGCGAGCGTAGCGCGCGGCGCGAATCAAGGTGCGGTGATCTTTCTCGCCCGTGAGTGCGGCCGCAGCCACGGCAATCGCGGCCGACGCCGGAATCCCGGCCTGGCGTCGAACGTCGAGCGGGACGGCACCCGCCCGGCGCACCTCATCGACATCGATACCGTCATGAACCACGACCACCGCACCACTCGCGATGCCATCCGCGATCAGCACGTTCTTGACGGCCGCGGAAATCGCGATGATGCGATCGGGGCGGCGCCATGAGCCGAAGCGCCCGATATGGAATTCGACGCGACGCGTCGCTACGATCTCCCGGCCCATGGCGACGGCTGCCACGAGCGTCAACGCATGGCTGTCGTGCACATGGATCACGTCCGGTTGGAACGCGGCAATGGTGCGGCGCAGGTGCCACCAGGCGCGGGGATCGAGGCCGATCTCCCACGCGGTGCCGAGCACGCGGACGCCGCCGGCCGCGGCGCGCTGTGCCAGTTCGCTGCCCTGTTTGGTGACGAGTGCTTGCTCGATCTCCGCCTCGCGGCCGAGCTCGCGGCAGAGGAGCCGCACCTGGTTCTGGCCCCCCCGCCATTCCCGGCCCGAGTCAACCTGTAGGACGCGCAGCCTTCTCCACTCCGGCAAGTACGCGGCGCAGTGCGTCGAGCTTGAAGGGCTTCTGCAGGAACGGACGGCCCAGCTCTTCGAGGAATTGCAGCGTGTCGCCGCGGACCGTGTCGCCCGTGGCGAAGATGATGCGATCGGCCACCGTCGGATGCATGCGGGCGAGTGTGTGGAACATCTCGCGCCCACCCAGCCGGGGCATTCGCAAATCGCAGATGATCAGGTCGAATGGTTGCATCAGCGCCCGCTTCAGTGCCTGGCTCCCGTCGTGCGCCAATACGACCTCGTGACCCCAGCTTTCGAGTGTCGCCTGCATGTAGTGGAGGATGTGAGGCTCGTCATCAACCACGAGTACCCGGAGGCGTTCCTGCCGCTCGGCTGGGGTCGGCTCGCTCTCCGCACCACCGGCCAGCGGGCTGAGCTCCGCGCGGACCCCCGTCGGCAACTCCACGGAGAAGGTCGCGCCACGGCCGCTGCCCGCGCCGCCCGGATCCACCGAGATGTTGCCGCCGTGCTCCTTGACGATGCCGAGAGAAATCGAGAGACCGAGGCCGGTGCCTTCCCCTTCGGATTTGGTGCTGAAGAACGGTTCGAACACGCGTTGCGCCACGGCCTCCGGTATGCCGGGCCCGTTGTCGGAAATGTTGACGGAAAGGCCGTCCGGCTCGCACTTGGTGGCGATCTCGATCCGCCCTTCTCGAGCGCGCGTGCTGGCGATCGCCTGCGCGGCGTTGTTGATGATGTTCACGAACACCTGCTTGATCTGATTCGCGTGTACCTCGACTTCCGGGAGCCCCGGCTCGAAGGTGAGCGTGAGCTCGATGCGCGCGGCGAGCAGCTGGTTCTTCAGGAGCTGATGGGTGGACTCGAGAATGGGCCGGATCGATTGCAGCTGGCGCTCGCCTTCCTGGCGCCGCGCGAACGACAGCAGGTTGCGCACGATCGCCGAGGCGCGCTCGGCTTCCTGGCGAATCACCGCGAGCGGCTCGGCCAGGCGCGGCGGCACGTCTGCCGCCTCGCCGAGCAGGTCGCTGAACCCGACCACCGAGGCGAGGGGGTTGTTGAGGTCGTGCGCGACGCCGGCGATCAGCTGCCCGATCGCCGACATCTTCTCGGATTGCAGCAGCTGCTCCTGCAGCCGGCGTTTTTCGGTCTGGTCTTCGAACAGCAGCACGGCGGCGCCGGGCTCACCGGCGGGAATGGCGGTCACCAGCAGCGTCCGCTCGCCCCATCGGACCTCGACAGGCGTGGCGGCGCCTTCGGGCGAGAGCAACCGCGCGACGGGATCGCCCCACGACGGCGGCAAGAGCGTCAGCCAGGGCCGTCCCGGAAGCGCGGTCACGGGCAGCTTGATCAGCTCCGCGAACATACGATTGGCGCGCCGCACGGCGCCGTAGGGATCGACATAACAGATGGCCTGATTGAACGCGTCAACCGTCTGCTCCCACTCGCGCTTGCCGCTCGACAAGAGCTCCACCAGGCGTGCGTTCTCGAGTGCGATTCCGGCCTGTGCCAGAACGGCGCGCGTAAACATCAGCGCAGCCTCATCGAGGCGGTTGGTGCCGCCCTCCATTGCGACGGCGCCGATCGTCCGCGACACGGCGACAATCGGGACGCCGAGCCAGCTCGACGGCGTCGGCTTGTCCACCTTGACGTCGAGCTCGGCGGCACGCGCGGACACCTTGTCTGGAAAGACGAGCGGCCCACGGCGGAGCGCGAGCTGCAACAGCGGCTCGTCCGTCGTGGCGGGGCGGGGGCCGTTGTGGTAGGTCACGACGAGCCGGTTGGTATCGACGTCCAGCAGCATCACCGACAGACGCTCCGGCGCGAGTTGCTCGGTCAACACGCGGGCTACGATTTCGACGATGCTCACCGGCCGGAACGCGCCCGCCAGCTCCTGCGATAGCGCGATCAGGCGAGTGAGAACGTCGGGAACCGAGCTCGCCCCTGTCATTTGCCTTCGTCCAGAAAGCGCGTCGGGACGCGCGTCGCGGCGTCGACCAGCGCTTCGGCCGACTTGATGAAGCGGACCACGATCGGCAACGATCCCTGCAGGGCGACCTTCCGCTGCATGATCCCCGCGATCGGGCCGAGCTCCTTCTTGAGGATCTGTTTCCAGTAGCGGTATTCTGCCGTCAGGATGAACGGGGCCTGCAGCGCGTCCAACCGCGCGACAAGTTGCGCCGCCCGGCAGACGCCGCGGTCGAGATCGAGCAGGATCGCCACGTCATCCGGTACGCCGATGGCCGGCTGCGCCGGCAGGACCAGGGCGACCGAGCCGTGGGTCCAGTCCGTGGAGGCGGTGCGGTACTCGTCGCTCGCGTTGATCGCCACACCATATGCGGCGACCCACTCCGGCGAGGGGAACGCGTGAAGTGCCGCGGTCACGCGACCGCCCGCGCGAATCCGTCGAACAACGCTCGTTCCGTGAGATCCTCCGGATGCCATTGGACTGCGACGATCCATCCCTCGTTCGTATTCGCCGGCTCGGCGCCCTCGATCACGCCATCGTCGGCCCACGCGACCGCTTTGAGTCCCGGTGCGAGATCGCGGATCGCCTGGTGGTGCCGGCTGTTCACCGTGGCCGAGCGTGTGCCGAGCGTTTTCTCGAGGAGCGATCCCGCCTCTACGCGCACGGCATGATGGCGCGTTTCGTCGCTGTGAAGCACGGGGCCGGGCCGCTCGCTGTCCAGGTCCTGGTACAGCGTGCCGCCGAGCGCGACGTTGAGAATCTGAATTCCCCGGCAGATCGCGAGAATCGGAAGGCGGCGCGAGCGTGCCGCGGTGATGCGCGCCAGCTCCGCCGCGTCGCGCACGGGATCGACATCCCCAAGCCGGGGGTGCGGCGCCGCGCCGTAGCGATCGGGAGCGACGTCTTCACCACCCGTGAGGACGAGTCCCCGCACGGCCGCGAGCGCGGCGCTGGCGCGATCGGGCGCCAGCATCGTCGGCACCGCCAGCGGGACGAGGCCCGCGCTTTCGAGCGCGCGAACGTACGCGGTGTTCAGGGTGACGCGGTCGCGGCCATCGACGAGGCGGCGCGGCGCTGTCACAGCAACGGCCGGGGCCGCGCTCACGACGTTTGGGACGCGGGGCCGCCAAACAAGGGACAACGGGGATTGTTGACGCTCGCCCAGTCCACCCGAACCCCGTACAGGTTCAGCGCGGCGCTCCCGCCGATGATCGTGCCGATCGCCGGGCGACCTGCGGGATCCTCCTGGTCGACGACCAGCACGCCCATCGCGCGCTGCGAGGTGTCGTCCACGGCGAGCAAGCCGTAGCCGCGTGCCGGGAAGGCCGGTCCCCGGAATTGCATCGAGATCTTGCCCTCGGCGTCGCGACTGACGATCACCGCCCCTCGATCATTCTTCTGAGGTTGGATGACGAGGACGGGGAGGGAATCGGGGAGGCCACGCGGCGGATCGGTGAGCACGGCGCGGGCGTT
>QHUF01000308.1:0-20257 GCA_003221075.1 Gemmatimonadota bacterium | reverse complement strand
ACGGGCGCGAGCGTCTCCGGTACGAGGTTGTAGATGTAATTGAGCACATTGGTGGCCAGCACGCGGACCTCGACGGGCCAGCCCCGCGGCTTCACGGCTGCCCGCAGGTCGAGGACCTTTACTGGTACGCGGCGCGGATCGACGAAACCCTCCAGTTCGATGCGTGCCGGCCGGCTCGCGAAGCGGAAATCGGCCCCCACGCCGAGGACTCCCAACGTGTAGTCGGCACCGAGCGTGAGCAGATGACGTGGCCGAAATGCGAGCGGTCCCTCCGTGGTGTCTCCGGCGAGACGCCGTCGCGTGTCGAGATAGGTATAGCCAAGCGTGGCAATGAGCCGGTCGGGAATGGGGGCCGCGATGAGGCTGGCGTCGAAGCCGGCGATGCGGGCGCGCACCACGTTCTGGAGTTGAATCTTGATTGTGTCGGGCGAGCCGGGGATCAGGATGATTCGAGGCTCGATCAAGTCTCGTGCTTCCGTCCAGAACACCGCAGCGTCCACGCGCATGAAGCGGAATAGCGGAGCGCTTATATGGCCGATCTCGAACGACCACGCTGTTTCCGGACGCAGCGTCGGATTCGGTACGACCTCGAATCCCAATGCGAACGTGTGCACGAATCGCTCGGCAATCGTGGGTGACCGAAACCCGCGGCCGACCGATGCACGCCACGTTCCCGTCCCGCTCAGCGTGGCGGCGATGCGGGGGCTGACGACCGCCGTCAGCGAGCCGCCATCGACCGCCAGGAAGTCGACCCGGGCCCCACCGCTCACGCGCACTGCGCCGAGGCGTTGCTCGCTCTGGCCGTAGGCGGCGAGTTCCGATTGGGAGTGGGTGCCGAAAATGTCGCTGGTGACGTCGGAGAACGTCGCCTCGGTGCCGACGATCACCGTGCGGGTGGAGTCGGGATGCGCCTCGATCTGTCCCGCCGCGCCGAACCGATCGCCCACGCCGAACTCCGTCCCTAGCACCGTCCCGTTGCGGCGAAAGTCGATGAAATGCGTGCGGAGCCACGATCCCCGCGCCGTCCAGGCAAATCGCGGCGAGACCATCGTTCGAACTCGAGCCGCGAGATATCCTTTGCGTGAATCGGTGCGCGCGCCGCGCTCGGCTGTGGCGACCATGAACGGCTGGAACACCTGACCCTTGTCGTCGCACTCGCCCCGGCTGCACCAGCTCAGCGGCACATCGTAGCGGTCGCCGGCCCAAGCGCCCGAGAAATCCACACGCGTGTTCGCGTGCTGCCAGCGCCCTCGTGCGGCGAAATGCAGATGGTCGTCTTGATCCTGCTGGCGGTACCCGTCGGAGTGGCGATCGCCCAGCGAAATCCTGCCGCCAAAAACATCGGTCCCGTACGACGCGGCGAAGTCGGCGCCGCCCAGCATGCCGGGGTTGTCGCGGAACCGCCAGATCGGGTGCGGCGGATCGCCGTAGACTCCGCCCGTCACGCGGAGGCGAGTATGCAGTCCGGCGGGGACGTCGCGCGTCGTCACGTTGATCACGCCGCCGAACGCCGCGGATCCGTACAGCGACGAGCCCGCGCCTTTCAGAATCTCGACGCTCTCGATCTCGTCCACCGCCAGCAGGTCCCAATTGATGCCGCCGCGGTCGCCCTGATTCATGGGGATGCCGTCGACGGTCATGAGCACACGAGAGTTCAGTCCCTGCACGTATCCCGTCGAGCCGCGGATGTTGGTCTGCCCGTTCACCATTTGCAGGCCGGCCACGTGATCGATCGCTTCCTCCACCGTGTTGACGGCTCGGCGCTCGAGGTCCCGCTCCGTCACCTGTGCGACACTGGTCGCGGGACGATCGCCGAAGTGCGGGACGCGATCGCTCACGACGTCCACCGGCGGGAGCGCGAGCGGCGCCGCCACGAGGGTGAAGTCGACCATCGTCGAGTCGCCCCCGGTGAGGGCGACGACGGTATCGACGGGCCCGTATCCGATCGCGGCGGCGTACACGCGGACGCGGCCGGCGGGCACGACAAGGATCCGGTACGAGCCCTGGAGGTCGGAGCGGGTCGAGAGCGTCGTGCCGGGAATGGCGATGCTCGCGCCGCTGATCGGGGCACCGTCTTTGTTCCGGACCGTGCCTCGCACCACGCCCTGGGCCGACGCCGTCAGCGGCGCGACGACGAGGAGAAGCGTCGCTATGGCGCGCACGTGACGAAATCCGTCGCCGGCCGGAGGCTATCGAAGTTGACGACGAAGTCGATGTCGCCCGCCGCCGCGCCGCTCGGCACGGCGACCGAGCCCCGCTGTGTCGAGTCCGCGGGGCTGCGGTAGTAGCCCGCGACGCGCAGGTATTGCGTATCGGCGGGGGTGAGAGTGAGCGTGCCCGGTTTTTTCCAAACCGCGAGCACCCATTCGTACGTACCGGGCGAGAGCGGCACGCTGTACGCCGCGACTGAATCGGTGAAGGGCACCGACCCCGGTATGACTGGCCGGCGATTGTTGATGAGATCTGTGCAGGTCTGTGGAAACATGAGGTAGGCCGCGATAAAAACATTCTCGGTATTGGCGGGGACCGCGCCGCGAAATCGCACCGTGCCGCACAGTCCGACCAGTGTGCGGGCGCAAATCGGTTCGGGCTCGAGGCCGCCGCCACATGCCGTTACCACGGCCACCAGCAGCAGAATCCTGCGCATCCCCAGCAATTTGCTCTCGGCAGGGAGTGCGTCAACTTGACCACGGTTTTGCGCGGGAATAACGTTTCTGCATGCCACAGTACGAGTACCGGTGTCAGGTGTGTGACGCGCACTTCTCGCGCACCGAGTCGATGGCGGACCATTCCGCGCGGCCCCGTCCCACCTGCCCGAAGTGTGAATCGCCCGCCGTAGAGCCCGTCTTCTCCGACTTCTTCGCCAAGACCGTCCGCAAGAGCTAGACACGTTCGAGCGCTTGCGGGACGCCTTCCGCGCCGCCCTCGATGCGGCGTCGACCCCGGACCTGCGCTCGCTCGCACGGCAGATGCGCGAAGCGGTCGTGGACGCGAAGGTCGCCGTTGCCGAGGTCCGGGAGGCCGTGGTGCGCACGGAGCGCGAGCTGACGCTCGAGCGCCAGCGACTCGCGGACGCCGAACGCCGTGGCCGGCTCGCCGGAGAGATTCAGGACGCCGAGACCGTTGCCGTCGCCGACCGCTTTGCGGCGAAACACCGCGAGCGTCTCGGCGTGCTCGAGCGGAAACTCGTCAATCAGAAGGAAGAGATGGCGCTTGCGCAGCGTGAGCTGGACGACATGCAAGCACAGCTCAAGACCGCCGAGCGGGACCGTCCGGCGATGGAAGCTCGGCAGTCAGCGCGGGAAGCCGGCGATGGCGAGCCCGGGTTGGATCTGCAGGACGAGCTGCTCAAGTCCGACATGGATCGGGCGTCACGCGAAGCCGCCGCGGCGCGCCAGCTCGAAGAACTGAAAAAGAAAATGAGAAAGGAATAGCCCGTGTTGCTGCTCGCGGTTTTTCAGGTCCTCCACCAACCTCCACTCCCTCCACCATCTGATTTTACCAAACGCGCGCACACCTACAGCATCGTCGCCTACGATTCCGCCACCGGGGACCTGGGCATCGCCGTGCAGTCGAAATTCCCCAATGTCGGCGGCCTGGTGCCGTGGGCCCGGGCCGGCGTCGGGGCGGTCGCGACGCAGGCGCTGAGCAATACGGATTACGGCGAGAAGGGTCTGGAGCTCATGGCGCGAGGCGCCGCGGCACCAGAAGCGATGCGAATCATCATGCGCACCGATCCGCAGCCATCGCAGCGACAGGTGGGAATGGTGGACGCGCATGGAAACTCGGCGAGCTGGACCGGCGACTCGACCTTCGATTGGGCGGGGGGGAGGACGGGCGGTCGGGCCGATGGGCAGATGGGCGGCAAAGGCCAACTGATCGTGGGTCATGGTTATGCGGCGCAAGCCAACATCATGGTTTCTGACGCGACCGTCCGAAACATGGCGGAGACGTTCGAGCGCAGCCGCGGGTCGCTCGCCGACCGGCTGATTGCGGCGCTGGTGGCGGGGCAGGCGGGGGGCGGGGACAAGCGGGGAATGCAGTCGGCGGCGCTGCTCGTCGTGCGCGCCAAAGGCGGCTACCTTGGCGGCACGGATCGCTACATCGACATCCGCGTCTACGACGCGCCCGATCCGATCAAGGAGCTGCAGCGGCTGTACGCGCTGCACAAGCTGTATTTCTTCACGAGTGATTCAGCAGATCTCATTCCGATCACCCCCGCGGTGCAGAAGGAGCTGGAGGCGATCTTGCTGACCGAGCCGGCGAATCAGCCGCAGAAGTGGCTCGTGGCCCCACAGCCTTCGCTGAATGACACGTTCCTCACCGCCCTCGCGAACTTCATGTATTGGGAGAATTATGACGTGCGGGTACGCATGGATGGGAAGATTGATCGCGTTGCGTTAGAAGACATTCGGAAGAACCGGGCCGGGCATCCGCGGAGGTAATCGTATGGATGTGAAGCGGGGCCGTATGGTATTCCTCGGGTATGGAAAGTACTGGCGCTCGGATCGGATCCTCGGCCTGACGCCGATCGAGCAGGGACGCGGACCGGGACAGCGCACCAACGTGTTCATCGAGGGCCAGAGCGAGCCGATCGTGGCCTCCCGCAGCGAGCAGGCGATCCTCGAAGACATGGGCGCCAGCGACGACAGCTTCCAGCAGGAAGCGCTGCGCCATGCGACCCGCGAGCTGCTCGAGGCGTTCCACGAGTTCTCGCCGGTGCTTCGGCGCGCGCTCCAGAACGAGCATCACTTCGATGTCGAGAAGTGGGAAGGTCGGCTCGGTACACTGCTGAGACCGGCTGAGCATCCCGACTCCGCGGAGCAGGACGACCTGTTCGACCGATGAACGGCGAAAAACAGTTCTTCGGCCACCCGCGCGGTCTCGCCACGCTGTTCTTCACCGAGATGTGGGAGCGCTTCAGCTATTACGGGATGCGCGGGTTCCTCATCCTGTACATGACGAAAGCGCTCGCCTTTACCGACACGCAGGCCAGCAATGCCTACACCACCTACGTCTCCAGCGTGTGGCTCACGCCGATCCTCGGCGGATTGATCGCCGACGCCTGGCTCGGGCAATACCGCAGCGTGCTGCTCGGTGGGATCATCATCGCGCTCGGCCACTTCACGCTGGCGTTCCATGGTCTCCCGTTTCTCTATGCCGGCCTCGGCTTGATCGTGATCGGCACGGGACTGCTGAAGCCAAACATCAGCACGCTCGTGGGCGGACTCTATGAACCCGGCGATGAACGGCGCGACGCCGGCTTTTCCGTGTTCTACATGGGAATCAACCTCGGCGCCTTCCTCGGCCCCATCATCGCGGGCCGGATCGCCGAGGGCGTCGATTGGCACCTTGGCTTCGCATGTGCCGGGTTCGGGATGCTCCTCGGTCTCACGCAGTACGTCCTCGGTCGTCGCCACCTGCAGCCCGCGGTCGAGCGAATCGCCGCGCAGAAGGCGGCACGCCGGGCAGCCGATGCGACCGCGGCCGGGGGCCAGGGCGGGCGGAGTCCGCTCACCGTCGACGACTGGCGCCGGATCTCGGCCGTCTTCGTGCTGTTCATCTTCGCGTCGCTGTTCTGGGGCGCGTACGAGCAGGCAGGCTCGACGCTGACGCTGTTCGCCGACCGCTACGTCCATCTCGAGCTGCTGGGGCTCCGCTTGTATGCGTCGTGGTTCGTGTCGGTGCAGGCGGCGTTCGTCATTCTGCTCTCACCGCTGTTCGCCTGGCTCTGGGTGCGGCTCGGGCCGAGGCAGCCGTCGAGTCCCGCCAAGTTTGCGATCGCGCTCATCTTTGTCGGACTGGCGTTCCTGCTGCTCATCCCCGCCGGATCGCTGGCGCAGCAAGGCATCAAGGTCTCCCCGCTCTGGCTGATCGCCGCCTATTTCATCCAGGAGCTCGGCGAGCTCTGTCTCAGTCCCGTGGGCTTGTCCCTGGTCACGAAGGTTGCGCCGGTGAAACTCGTCAGCGTTGTGATGGGGATCTTCTTCCTCTCGAATTTCCTGGGGAACTTGCTCGCCGGTTGGTCGGCGCGGTTCGTCAGCACGGTGCCGCTCGTGACGTTGTTCGGCGTCACGGCCGCCGTGACGATCGGTGCCGGGCTCGTGCTCTTTCTGCTGCTGCGCCCCATCAGGAGTCTGATGGGCGGCGTGCGGTAGATGGCGCAGCCAGTCACACCGCAAAGGGACACCGCCGGCTGGTTCGGCCACCCCCGCGGCCTCTCGACGCTGTTTTTCACCGAGATGTGGGAGCGCTTCAGCTTTTACGGGCTCAAAGCGCTCCTGATCCTCTTTATGACCGCGGCGGTGACGCAGGGCGGCCTGGGGTTCACCGACCAGCGCGCCGGCAACGTCATCGGATGGTACGGATTCGGCGTCTACGCGTCGGCGATTTTCGGTGGCCTGGCAGCCGACAAAGTCTTCGGTCAGTATCGCAGCGTGCTCTTGGGCGGGATCATCATCGCCCTCGGCCACTTCAGCATGGCTATCCCGACGCTCGCCACATTCTATCTCGGTCTCTGCCTCATCGTCGTTGGGACCGGGCTGCTGAAGCCGAACGCCAGCACGATGGTCGGCTCGCTCTACGACCCCGGCGACGCGCGACGCGACGCGGGGTTTTCGATTTTCTACGTCGGAATCAACGTGGGCGCATTCTTGGCGCCGCTGATCGTCGGAACGCTCGGTCAGGAGGTCAACTGGCACACGGGCTTCGCCTGCGCCGGCTTCGGCATGATCGTCGGACTGATCCAATATGTCGCCGGCAAGCCGCGCCTCCTGCCAGCGCTGGAGCGGCTCGGTCAAAGCGAAAAGCGTGCGGCGCCGTCCGCCGACCCGTGGTGGATGTTTTGGCGCTGGGTGCGCACGCGCGAAGAATGGGGCCGCGTCGCGGCGATCGGCGTGCTCTTCGTGTTTTCGTCGATCTTCTGGGGAGCGTTCGAGCAGGCGTCGTCGAGTCTCAACCTGTTCGCCGACCGGCTGACGCGAAACACCGCCTTCGGCTACAACTTCCCCTCGACGTGGTATCAGTCGCTGAATTCGATGTTCATGATTTTGGGCCTGGCACCGCTGATCGGCTCGCTCTGGGTGCGGATGGGGGACCGTCAGCCCTCGAGTCCTGTGAAGTTCTCGCTGGGATTGATTTTTGTCGGACTCGGTTTCGCGCTGATCGTGCCGGCCGCCGTGATGACGCAGCAGGGGATCAAGGTCAGTCCCTGGTGGCTGATCGGGTTGTACTTCCTGCACACGATCGGCGAGCTCTGCCTCAGCCCGGTCGGCCTGTCGATCGTGACCAAGCTTGCGCCGGCGCGCATTGTGGGCTTCATGATGGGGTGGTGGTTTCTGTCGATCGCAGTGGGAAACAAGCTGGCGGGGATGGCGGGAGGGCTGTTCGAGACGCTGCCACTACCCAAGCTGTTCGGCGCGGTTGCAGGAGTGGCGTTTGCTGCGGCGCTTATCCTTCTGGCGATCACTCCATGGTTGCGGCGACTTATGGGCGGGGTGCGCTGAGCGAATGATCAGTAATCAATGATCATTGATCAATGATCATTGATCATTGGACATTCGTTAGGGCGCGTGCCACGTGAGATCGCCAATCTCGGCTGCGGCTCGAACTTTCAATGCATCAGAATCCGAGCTCACCCCCACCGAGACAATCGGTTTCGGCGCCCTGTTCCACAGCCGCCGATAGTCGCTAAAGGGATCGCGGCGCTCTTCGTGCCACGAGCCGTCCGCGTCCTCGGCGCGCTGTAGCACCACCACCATCCGGTTACGTCCGGCCCAACTCGCAAAACTCTCTCCCCGGCCTTCCCGATTGCCCCACGCGTAGACGATCGAGCGGCCGTCCTGAAACGCGATGACCACGCGAATGGGACTGTCATCCCCCGCGCGGCGTTTCAGGTCGGCGCCGCGCAGTGGTGTACCCGCGCGCCAGCGCCACGTGATCGTCCCCTGCCGCTGCGTCGGTGCGGGTCGAATGGCAGGGCGCAAGCGGTACGTCGCGGTTCCGCCCTGCGCGACGGCGGTGACGCGCAGCGTGTGCGACCGCGTGACTTCGAACGCCGGTGGATCCACGCCCTGCATCGGGTTGAGCTTCCAGCCCGCCGGCAAACCCGGCCCCGCGGGCACGATCATCAGATTCGTGAGCGTTTGCGCGAGCGCGAGCACGACGCTCACATCGGCTCCTCGGCATAGTGGCACGCGGCATCATGGCCGGGCGTGATCGTCCGCAGCGGCGGCGGCTCCGTGCGGCAGCGCTCGTTCTTGCGCGGATGCGGGCAGCGCGGATGAAACGGGCAGCCGGAAGGCGGATGTGCGGGCGACGGGATGTCGCCGGGGAGCAGGATGCGCTGCTTGGTGGCGTGGGGAGTCGGCTCCGGAACCGCCGACAGCAGCGCGCGGGTGTAGGGATGGCGCGGCTGCGTGTAGATCTCCGCCGCCGGCGCGCGTTCCACGATCTTGCCGAGGTACATGACCGCGACGTCGTCGGCGATGTGCCGCACCACCGCGAGGTCGTGCGCGATGAACAGGTAGGTGAGCCGGCGCTTCCCCTGCAGATCGGCGAGCAGGTTCAGGACCTGTGCCTGCACCGACACGTCGAGCGCGCTCACGGGTTCGTCGCACACGATGAACTGCGGCTCGACCGACAGCGCCCGGGCGATTCCCACGCGCTGCCGCTGCCCACCCGACAGCTCGTGCGGGTAGCGTTTGGCGAACGCGGCGTCGAGTCCGACCTCGTCGAGCAACGCCGCGACGGCGCCCTTCAGCCCGTGAATCTCCAGCGGCTCGCGCAGCGTGTCTTCGACCGTCATGCGCGGATTGAGTGAGCCATAGGGATCCTGGAACACGATCTGCATCCGGCGCCGCAGCCCGCGCAGACGCGCGGCGTCGAGCGCGAAGACGTCGTTGTCATCGAACAAGACCGTTCCCGACGTCGGTTCCTGGAGCCGGAGCATCGTCCGTCCGAGGGTCGTCTTCCCCGAGCCCGATTCACCCACCAGGCCCAGGGTGCGGCCGGCGGCGATCGTAAACGACACGCCGTCCACCGCGCGCACGGGTGCCCGCGGTCGTCCGAGGCCGAACCAGCTCCGCTCTCCGGCGTAGTGTTTCACGAGATCATGCACGTCAACGAGCGTCATCGCTTCGGCACTCTTCGCTCGGGTTCGGACACGAGCCAGCAGCGGGCCGTGTGACCCGGTTTGTCGCCGACTTCCAGCAGCGGCGGCTCTTCCGCGGCGCATTTCTCCCACGCGTACGGACAGCGCGGATGAAAGCGGCAGCCCGGTGGCCACGCCGTCGCCGCCGGCACCTGGCCGGGGATGGCGTGCAGGCGTGCGCGCGGGGCGTCGATGCGCGGGACTGCGGCCAGGAGCCCTTCGGTGTAGGGATGCGTCGGCCGCTCGAACAGCGCATCGGTCGGCGCGGTCTCGACGACGCGTCCCGCGTACATCACGACGACGCGATCCGCGTGACCCGCGACGACGCCGAGGTCATGGGTGATCAGCAGCACCGCCATGCCCAGCTCGCTCTGCAGTTGGTCGAGCAGCTCGAGGATCTGCGCCTGGATCGTGACGTCGAGGGCGGTCGTCGGCTCGTCCGCAATCAAGACCTTGGGGTGGCATACGAGTGCCATCGCGATCATGACGCGCTGGCGCATGCCGCCCGAGAGTTGATGGGGATAGTGATCCACGCGCTCGTCGGGGTCGGGGATGCCGACCAGGCGCAACATCTCGATGGCGCGGGCCCGCGCGGCGCTCCGGGACAGGTGCTGGTGGATGATGGCGGCCTCGGCAATCTGATCCCCGACCGTGAATACGGGGTTCAGCGACGTCATCGGCTCCTGGAAGATCATCGCGATCTGATTGCCGCGAACGGCCCGCAGCTCGGGAGCGGGGAGGGCGAGCAGATTGCGGCCTTCGAATTCGATCAGGCTGCCGGGGAGCACGTGGCCCGGCGGTTCCGGCACGAGCCGAAGAATGGAGAGGGACGTGACGGTCTTGCCGCAGCCCGATTCGCCGACGATCCCCAGCGTCTCGCCGGCATACAACTCGAACGAGACGTCGTCCACCGCCCGCGCGGTTCCCTTGCCGTGCTCGGTGACGAAGTAGGTCTTCAGATTGCGGACGCGGAGGAGCACGGGAGGAGCACCGGGGGTGGGGGTCGGGGGGGTCGTCACGCCGGCTCCTGGCGTGGATCGAGCGCGTCCCGCACGCCGTCGGCGACCGCATTCAGCGACATCACGACCAAGGAGATAGCGAGTCCCGGAAAGAGAGTCGACCACGGCGCTGTGTAGATGCTCGCCGCGCCATCCGCAATCATGTTGCCCCAGCTCGCGCCCGGCGGTTTGATGCCGATGCCGAGGAAGGACAACGACGCTTCCAGCAGGAGCACGTTCCCGACGCCCAACGCCGCGGACACGATGATCGGGGCGGCGGCATTGGGAAGAACGTGGCGAAAGATAACGCGCCGCGTGTCCGCGCCGAGCGCATGCGCCGCGACGACGAAATCGCGCTGCCGCAGGGAGAGCACCTCCGCGCGGACGAGCCGGCTGGTGCCAAACCACGACGTCAGACCGATGGTAATGACGAGGGCCGCGAACGGGAGGCCGTCCCACAGCGCGACGGCCATGAGGAGGATGAAGATCCGGGGCAGGGCGAGGCCGACGTCGACGCCGCGCATCAGGATGGCATCGATCCAGCGCTGGTAGTAGCCCGCGACCGCCCCCACCAGCGTTCCGAGCGAAACGGCCATCAACGCCCCAAGGGCGCCGATGCCGAGCGACACGCGAGCGCCGTACACCACCCGGCTCCAGAGATCACGGCTCAGGTAGTCCGTCCCCAGCAGAAATGTCCACGACGGTGGGTGATTCGTGAGATGAATGATGTCGAGCTGCTTCTTCGGATCGAAGGGCGCGATGAGCGGCGCCGCCAGCGCGACGATGACCAGAAACGTCAGGATCCCGAGACCTAACGACGTTGTCCGCTGGCGGAAAAAACGGCGCCAGCGCTCGCTCCGCAGCCCGCGATGGCGGAGGGCGCGGACGGCTTCGGCGGCGACGACCAGCGCGACGAACAGCGCGAGCCACGTGCCCAGCGTCATGCGGTCAGCACGTGGGCGTCGGGGTCTGCCCGCACGCGCAGCCGCGGATCGGCGATGCCCAGGAGGATGTCGGCGAGCAGATTTCCGGCGACCACGACGACGCTCACGATCAAGGCGGTCGCGGTCACGAGCGAGTAGTCGCGGGAGAGGATCGCGTCGAAGGCCAGGCGCCCCATCCCCGGCCAGGCATAGATCGTTTCGATCAGCACGGCGCCCGTGAGCAGGAACGGAAACGCGAGCCCGAAGCGCGTGATAAAGGAGAGCAAGGCGTTGCGGAGCTGATGTCGGAGTACCACACGGCGTTCCGGGACGCCTTTGGCGCGCGCGGTGCGCACGAAGTCCTGCGTGGCCGCTTCCAGCATGGCCGCCCGTTGGAAGCGCGCCGTTCCAGCCGCACCGACCATTCCGAGCGTGGCGGCAGGCAGCACGAGGTGCCAGAGACGATCCGCGACGCAGTACAGCGAATCGACGAGCGGACAGAGTACGGGGTCGTTGGGCCCGCCCACCGGAAACCACCGGAGCTTCTCGCCGAAGATGAGTAACAGGAGGAGCGCGAGCCAGAATGTGGGCAGGGAATAGATGAAGAGCGTGACATTCCCGATGACAACGTCAGGAAGGCGATTCACGCGGACCGCCTGATAGATGCCCAGCGCAAGCCCGAGGAGGAAATCGAGCGCCAGCGCGGCGCCGGCGAGCTGCAGCGTGAACGGGATCGTGTCCGCGATCGCGTCCCGCACGGGGCGATGCAGCGAGAACGAATACCCGAGATTGCCGTGCGCCAGGGCGACGAGGTAGAGCCAGTACTGCTCGGGGATCGACTTATCGAGCCCGAATTGCGTGATGAGTCGGTCGCACTGGATCTGGTCTACGTACTCGCCTCCGCCGATGTGCCCGCACGGCTTTCCCGGCGCGAGATGAATCAGGATAAAGACGAACGTGACAACGGCGAAGATGATCGCGACAGACGCGACGAGGCGCCGCAGGAGCCACGCCGCCCCCGGGGCGGATCTGGACGTTGTCCACGCGCTTGTGGATGGCCGCGACATTGTCGAGCGCGTAGAGAAACACCCCCGGGGCATCGGCGTTCAGCGTTTCCATCGCGGCCCGCCACAGAGGGCGCGCCCGGTCTCGCGTGGTGGCGGTCACGGCGCGATCGACCAGCCGCTCGAACTCGGGGTTGTAGTAGCGGCCGAAATTCGACCCGCCGAAGCCGGCACGCGTCCAGCTCTGCGCGATCCCCGAACTGGGGGAAGGATCATTACTCCGGGACAGAATCGCGGTGTCGTATTTCCCGGTCCCGACTCGTTGATTGACGACCGTGGGCTCCAGCTCGTCGACTTCGACGTGGACGCCGATCGCGCGATACTGCTCCTGCAACAACCGCGCGTATTGGCGCCGCAACACGCTCGAGGTCGGGACGAGAACATGGAACGCGAGCGGCTGCCCATCCTTGTCGCGGACACCGTCGCCGTCGTGATCGCGCCAGCCCCGTGCATTCAGGATGCGGCCGGCCTGCGCGGTGTCGTACGGCAACTGCCGGATCTCGGGGTCCCAGATCCACAGCAGCTCCGAGATCGGACCCGGCGGAACCTTGGCCAGGTCGCCCAGCGCGCTTTTCAGGAGACTGGCGCGATCCACCGCCATGGCGAGCGCCCGGCGCACCTCCCGGTCCGCGAAGATCGGATGGGGCTTGGTCGAGTCTCCCGGTGAGCGTTGGTTGAACGAGAGGAAGGTGTACACGGTGCCGCGGTAGGTGTAGATGGCGAGCTGTTGCGCCTCACGCGCGCGTTTGACGTTGTCCGGCGTCACCAGCTGTTCGCGAACATCCGCCTGATCGGCGATCACCTGCTGGACGGCGACCTGAAGATTAGGCGTGAATCGCCAAATCAGTCGCCGAATTCCGGGCCTGCCGAGGAAGAAGGTCGAATCGGCGACGAGCTCGATGGACTGCGCGGCCTGCCAGCGAACGAACCGATAGGGACCGTCGCCGACGGGCTGCCGGCCAAACGGCGCCGTCCGCCATTGGTCGCGTGGGACGGGCCGCAGCAGATGCGCCGGCAGGATCCGCATGTGGTACACGGCGTCGTAGAACATCTCGGGATACCGCTCGCGGAACCGAAAGACGGTGGTGAGCGAATCCCGTTGCGTCACGCTGGCGATGCGGCGCAGCTTGGGTCGGTACGGCGAGGCAACAAGCGAATCGGTGTATGCGTTGAACGTGAACTCCACGTCCGCGGCGGTGACGGGCTGTCCGTCGTGCCAGCGCGCACGAGGATCGAGATGGAATACCAGCGTCAGCGGTCCGTCCCATTCCCATTTTTGCGCGAGCAGCGGCTGAAAGTCTTCATCGCCCAGCGTGTTCTGGGACATCCCGACGTCGGCGAGCTTCAGGAACAGCTGTTCGTCGATGTCGGTGGCGACAATGTCCTCGCTCGAGGGTGGTAGCAGCGTGCCCGGCTCCGCCACGGCCGCATCGATGAGCACACCGCAGTTCGCGCCGGTGCACCCGCCGCGGCGCTCGCACGAAGCGAACACGGCGACGACGAGCACGATGAAGACAGGGAGCTGGGGAGAGGAGCGCCGTAGCATGGCGCTTAACATTTCACCGGGGGGCGAGAGAAGCAATGACGTCGGACGGTCGGACGGTCTGACGGCCGGACGGTCGGAAGTCCCTCCAGGTGTTGATGATGGCATCCGCGACTTCCGTGAAGCTCACCGGACGCCCGAGGACTGTTGCGAGAGTCGTTCCCCCGTTGAACGACGAAGGTTGCGTGGCATCGAGCAGGATCGATCCATGCTGCAGGAAGGCATCGCCGCGCCGAACCTGTGCGGAACCCACGAGCTTGCGCCCGTCCACGAGAATCTCGCCGCCCACCGAGGACGCGAAGCAGGACGCCGGATGGGCGGATGGGCGGATGGGCGGATGGGCCGGCGCGAGCACCGCGTCGACGCCAAGCGAGCGCAATGCTCGCGCGAGTCGCGTGTGGATCTCGCAGTAGGCCTTCCGAAGCGAACCGAACAATGCAATGGGTGCGACGACCGCGTACGTGACTTCCTGCTCGTGCCACACAGCCTGTCCACCGGTGGGCCGGCGCACGATCGGCACGTCGTCAAACGTGTTCGGTTGATTCCGTCCCAGGGAGAGCGTCGGAGGATCCCAGCGATAGAAGCGGAGGTAGGCGCCGCCATGGCACGCGACGTCTTCCAGCAGCGCTTCATCCGTCGCCATGTTGTATTCGCCAGACCGCCCCACCGCATCGACGATCAGGTTCCAATGCGGCCCATCCGCCGATCCGCCCATCCGCCCGTCAGACCTCAGCGTAGGCTTCCACCGGCGGACATGTACACACCAGGTTCCGGTCGCCGTACGCGGCATCGATCCGGCTGACGGGCGGCCACACCTTGTGGTCCCGCGTCGCGGCGGTCGGGAAACCGGCGCGGTCGCGCGCGTACGGCCGGTCCCAGGTGTCGCTCAGCAGATCGGCGAGCGGGTGCGGCGCGTGCTTCAGCAGGTTGTTGTCGCGATCGGCTTCGCCGGTCTCGATCTCGCGAATCTCGCCGCGAATCGCAATCAACGCGTCCACGAACCGGTCCAGCTCCATCTTCGGCTCGCTTTCCGTCGGCTCCACCATCAGCGTGCCCGCCACGGGGAACGAGACGGTCGGCGGATGGAAGCCGTAGTCGATCAGCCGCTTGGCGATGTCCTCGACATCCACGCCCGCCGAGCTCTTGAACGGACGCATGTCGATGATGCACTCGTGCGCGACCAGACCGTGCTGCCCGGCGTACAGCAATTCGTAATGTCCGCCGTCCTGCAGCCGCTTCGCGATGTAGTTGGCGTTGAGGATGGCGACTTTAGTCGCCAACGTCAGCCCGTCTCGTCCCATCATGGCGATATACGCCCACGAGATCGGCAGAATCGAGGGGCTGCCCCACGGCCCCGCGGAGACGGTGCCGGCGCTTTCGCCCAATGGAATCCCCACGTCCACCACCGGGTGCGTCGGGAGGTGCGGTACCAGATGCTCCGCGACCCCGATCGGTCCCATGCCCGGCCCACCGCCGCCGTGCGGTATGCAGAACGTTTTGTGGAGGTTGAGATGGCAGACGTCGGCACCCATGTCGCCGGGGCGGCAGAGGCCGACCTGTGCATTCATGTTCGCGCCATCCATGTAGACCTGACCGCCGTACTGGTGCACGATGCGGCACACTTTTTTGATCGACGCCTCGAACACGCCGTGCGTAGACGGATACGTCACCATCAAGGCACCTAGCGTCGCCTGGTGTTCCTTGGCCTTCGCCTCGAGATCGGCGACGTCGATGTTGCCCTGCGCGTCGGTCTTCACCACGACGACGGTCATTCCCGCCATCACCGCGCTCGCCGGATTGGTGCCATGCGCCGACTGCGGTATCAGGCAGGTGATGCGATGGGCCTCGCCCCGGTGGCGGTGGTACGCGCGAATCACGAGCAGTCCCGCAAACTCCCCTTGCGAGCCGGCATTCGGCTGCAGCGACACTCTCGCGAACCCGGTGATCTCGGCGAGCCACTCCTCGAGCTGGCGGAACAGCGTCGCGTACCCCTGCGCCTGCGACCGCGGCGCGAAGGGGTGCAGGCCGTTGAAGCCGCGCCAGGTGATCGGAATCATCTCGGTCGTGGCGTTGAGCTTCATCGTGCAGGAGCCGAGCGGGATCATCGCCGCCGTCAACGAGAGGTCGCGGTCCTCGAGCTTCTTCAAATACCGCAACATCTCCGTCTCGGAGTGATGCGTGTTGAAGACCGGGTGTGTGCAGAACGGCGTGGTGCGCGTCAGTGATTCTGGGATAGCCAATCCGTTGTGTAGGGGCGCAGCATGCTGCGCTCGTACCTCTCGTCCCAGCGGCGCCGCAAATGCGGCCACCACGTCGGTCAGGTCGTCATCGGTAACCGTTTCGTCGAACGCTACGCCGATGCGCGTTTGCGACAGCGTCCGCAGGTTGATCTGCTTCACGCGCGCGACGTCCATGATGCGCGGCAGCACATCCGCCGGTACTTCGACGGCCAGCGTATCGAAGAAATGGGGATAGGCGAGGCTGTATCCGAGCTTTTCGAGCGCTGCGGCGAGCGATCTCGTGTACGCGTGCACCCGCCGGGCGATGCGGCGCAGCCCCTCCGGGCCGTGATACACCGCGTACATCGCGGCAACCACGGCGAGGAGTACCTGGGCGGTGCAGACGTTGCTCGTCGCCTTCTCGCGCCGGATGTGCTGCTCGCGAGTTTGCAGCGCCATGCGCAACGCCGTTCGCCCGGCGCGGTCCTTCGAGACACCGATGATGCGGCCCGGGAGGTGGCGCTTGAACTCGTCGCGCGTCGCGAAGAAGGCGGCATGCGGACCGCCGTAGCCCAGCGGAACGCCGAAGCGCTGCGAGTTGCCGACGGCGATGTCTGCACCCCACTCACCGGGTGGCGTGAGCAGGGTGAGCGCGAGCAGATCGGTAGCCACCGTGACGAGGGCTCCCGCGGCGTGCGCGGCCCCGCACAGCGGGCCGTAATCGCGGATCGCGCCGTCGGTCGCGGGATACTGGAGCAGCGCGCCGATCACGTTGCCCTGCTGGAAATCGAAGGCACCGGGGTCCGTGACGACGACGTCGATACCGCGCGCGGCGGCGCGGGTGCGGACGACCGCGATCGTCTGCGGATGACAATTGGCGTCGATCAGGTACGCCAGCTTGCCGTCGTGCTTCGAGACGGCCTCCGTCAGGTGCATCGCCTCAGCGGCGGCGGTGCCTTCGTCGAGCAGGGACGCGTTGGCGATCTCGAGTCCGGTCAGATCCGACACCATCGTCTGGAAGTTGAGCAGCGCCTCCAGCCGCCCCTGGGCGATCTCCGCCTGGTAGGGCGTGTAGGCCGTATACCAGCCGGGATTCTCGAGTACGTTCCGCTGAATCACCGTGGGCGTGAAGCAGTCGTGGTACCCCATGCCCAGGTAGGAGCGAAACACCTGATTCTGCGCGGCGAGCAGTCGCAGCGCTTCGAGCGCCTCCTGCTCGGTCCGCGCTTCGGGAGTGCGCAGCGGCTGGCGCAGCCGGATGTCCGCCGGCACGACCGCGTCGATGAATGCGTCGAGCGAGTCGTACCCGAGCGCCTGAAGCATCGCGCCCTGGTCCTCGGGCGAGGGGCCGATGTGCCGGTCCTGAAACAGATCGCGTTCGATATCCATCTTACGAGAGCGTGAAGGATTCCCCAGGCTTCAAAATCGTGACGGCCGATGTGCTGCCGACCAGGCGCCGGAACTCCGCGGGATCGGCCTTGATGATATCCCACGTGTTGTAGTGCATTGGAATAACGCTTTTGGGTTTCACGAACTCCACGGCGCGCGCCGCATCGGCCACACCCATCGTGTAATTATCGCCGATCGGGACCAGCATCAGGTCGACCCGGGGAGGCCCGGCCAGGAGCTGCATCTCGAGCGTGAGCGCGGTGTCCCCGGTGTGGTAGACCGTCTTCCCGCCCATCGTGACGACCACACCGGCGGGATTGGTCGTGTACCGGCCGGTTGTGTCACCCTCGACTTGCCCGCCGTGAAACGCGGGCACGAGCTTCACGGTGCCGAAGGGGAACTCGTGCGCGCCGCCGATGTGCATGGCGTGACTCGTGCCGCCTTGATCGGCGCAGAACTGCGCCAGCTCGTAGGTAGCCACGATCGTCGCCCTGTGTTTCTGCGACAGCGCGACCGCGTCACCCAGGTGGTCGCCGTGTCCGTGTGTCAGCAGAATGGCATCGAGGTGGGGCAACTTGTCGGGTCCGACGACGGCGGCGGGATTTCCGGTGAGAAATGGGTCGATAATGACGCGCTTACCGTCCCGCTCGAGCACAAAACAGGCGTGTCCGTGGAATGTGGCTTTCACTCTCCAACATGCTTCGCGTAGCCGTCGGCGCGGAGCAGCCCCTCCAATTCTTTGGGCTCTTTGAGCTTCACCTTCACCATCCAGCCCTTGCCGTACGGATCGCGGTTTACGAGCGCCGGGTCCTGCTCGAGGGCCTTGTTCGCCTCGACGATCGTACCGGCCACCGGAGAGTAGAGCTCGGACACGGCCTTCACTGCTTCGATCGTCCCGAAGACATCGCGCTGCTTGAACGCGGCCGCGGATTTGGGGAGCTCGACGAACACCACGTCACCCAGCTCGCCCTGGGCGTAATCGGTGATCCCGACCTCGACCACCTGCGGGTCACTACTCTCCCGCACCCATTCGTGGTCCTTCGTATAGCGAAGGTCCTTCGGAATGCTCGACATGGGACGGGAGCCTACAACAGGTCCGCTCGGGGCGCCAGCCCTGCGCCGTCTTCTTCACTGAGAGCGACGCGGGTCTCACCCCAGGGCCGGAGGTCGAGCCGCACGGCGACCGGATCGGGGTCCGGCGACAGATAGTAGAGACGGCAGGGTCGTGGCGGATCCGCGGCCTCCCATGCGGTGCGTGCGCCGTCCGCGGCCTGCGCCGTGGCGACGATGGAAAGCGGCGTCCCGGCCTTCAGCGCCTTTGCGAGTCCTTTCACGGTCGTGCGCTCGACCCGCATCCCCGCATCGCGGTAGCGGCGCTCGATCGCCTGCAGCACCGGTGCCGCGGCGTCCTTTGCATCCAGTGCCGCGAGCAGGAGCGTTTGGCCCGGAGTCTCATCGCGCACGCCGGCGCGCGCCGCCTGCTTCCGGAGCTCCGCGAACACTTTCTTCGCCTCTTTTTCCAGATCTGCCAATGTCCCTGCGTTCTCGATTACGTACTGGCTCTGTGGTCGCTTGCGCTCGGCGGGCATCTGTGCGGCGATCATCCGGTCGGCTTCCTCGTTCGAGAGCCCCCGCAGGGTGCGCAGCCGAGTGCGACGCAGCACGATGGGAGCGTCGACCAGGACTACGGCATCGAACTGCGCCGGATCGAGGACTTCGAACAACAATGGGATGTCGTTGATGACGATGGCGTCACCGCGCTCGCTCGCTGCCCGCTGCAGCTCGAGCCGGCGCTGTTGCACGGCGGGGTGCACGATCGCGTTGAGCGCCGCCAGCGCCTTGTCGTCACCCATGACCTTGCCGCGCAGGGCCGCGCGGTCGAGCGTCCCACCCTGGGCCAGCACGTCGGTTCCGAAGCGGCGGGCTATCGCGGCCAGGACGGCGCCGCCGGGGGCCTGCGCTTCGCGGGCGAGGCTATCCGCGTCAATCACCGTCGCTCCCCATTTCTTGAACAACTCCACGACGGTGGATTTGCCCGACGCGATGTTGCCAGTGAGGCCTACGTTGAGCATGGCAGGAACGGTAGTCGGTCTTCGGTCCTCGGTATTCGGGGCGTCGAATACCGAATACCGAATACCGAATACCTAGAGCAACGCAGTCTGATCCTCATCCTGCCTCGGGACCCGATGGCAGTGCCTGCAGCGCGCTTCATAGGATTCCCGCCCACCGACCATGATGATCGGGCTGTCCCACAGCGCCGGCTTGCCGTTGACGAGCCGCTGATTTCGCGTGGCCGGACCACCGCACACCACGCAGATCGCCTGGAACTTGTCCACCACCTCGGCGACGCACATGAGGATCGGCATCGGACCGAACGGCAGGCCCCGGAAGTCGACGTCGGTGCCCGCGAGGATGACGCGGACGCCCCGGTCGGCGAGGCGGTTCGCCAAATCGACGATGCCGTCGTCGAGGAACTGTGCCTCGTCGACGGCGACGACTTCGGTCGTATCGCGGAGACGACGCGAGATCTCCTCGGCGGAGTCTACGGGTTCGGCTTCGACGGTCACGCCGTCGTGCGACGAAACCGAGAAGAGCCCGGCGTAACGCGCATCTAGATGGGACTTAAAGACTTGCACCTGCTTGCGCGCGATGACCGCGCGCCGTACGCGACGGATCAGCTCTTCCGACTTGCCGCTGAACATCACGCCCGAGATGACCTCGATCCATCCTGGGCGGTTGGCTTGCTGGAACATGGGCCCTCACGTTACACGCTGAACGGCCTAGGGAGCAACGGATCGCCGGAGGGGAGGAGGGTCGAGAAAGCCCAGCAAACTTGCGGATTTTCGGGGGATATCCCATAGTTCTTCAGTATTCATGCGGGTTTTCGCGCCCCCCCTTCAAGGAGATCGCAGTGAACAAGGCTGAACTCACCTCCGCGTTGGCGATGCGTACGAAGATGTCGAAGGCCGA
>QHUF01000307.1 GCA_003221075.1 Gemmatimonadota bacterium | reverse complement strand
TGCCGTGAAACCGCCGACTCTGCCCGGCTTGATATTGACGATGCGTCCTGCCCCGAGGGTGATCATGTCCTGCGCGCGCTCGACGCCCGTGATGGATTCGTCGAGGCAGATCGGCGTCGCCAGGCGCCGCTGCAATGCCGCATGCCGTACGAGATCGTCCCAGGCGAGCGGCTGTTCGATCATCAGGAGCCCGAACTGGTCGAGCTGCACGAGTCGATCGCTGTCGTCGAGCGTGTAGGCATTATTCGCGTCCACCATCAGCGGCGCGGCAGGGCCGAGCGCCTCCCGCGCCGCCCGGACATAGTCGACATCCGAGCCGGGCTTGATCTTGATCTTCACCTTGTGATACGCCTGCGCCAGCGCCTGGCGTGCTTTCGCGACCAGCGTCGCGGGCGTGGCCTCGATGCCGAGCGAAATGCCGACTTCGATTCGCTCGCGCGTACCACTGATGAATCGGGCCAGGGAGATGCCTGCGGATTCCGCGGCGAGGCCCCAGGCTCCCATCTCGAGGGTCGCTTTCGCCATCCAGTGTCCGCGGAAATCCTGCTCCAGGATCGGGTGGACCTCGCGCGGATGCGCGATCGCTCGCCCCAGCAGACGCGGGGCAACCCAGGCGGTAATGGCAAGCCACGCGGTGTCGATCGTTTCAGGCGAGTAGTTGGGGGCGGCCCCCGCCGGGCACTCCGACCACGCCACGGCACCCTCCTGGTCTCGCAGCTCGGCCAGCAGGATGCGACGCGTCGTGACCGCGCCTGAGGAGATGACGAATGGTTCTTTAAGAGGAAGGTGAATCTCGCGTAGCGTGATCTCGGAAATGCAGATCACCGCGCAAGCCCATAGAAGCAGCGTCCAGACGCGGGATCACGAGAGAAGGTCATCACCCGATAGCCCTGTGCCAGGTGCTGCCGGAACGCCGCGCGCGTGCGGGCGCGCCACTGCACCGCCTCATGCGGAGCGTGCTCCAGGACGTCATAGACGTCGGCAGGAATCTCGACGCGCACTGGCGATCTCGACGAGGATTCCTCTCCCGCAGTCTCAAGTCCCGCGATCACGCGTGCGACGCGCTCGTCGGCGAGTCGCCACTCCGCAACGAAACGATCGGTCCCGAGCCCCGCGTGGAGCGTGCTGTTGGAGTCGCCGTACATGTTCTCGACGTGCTCCACCACGACGGCGCCCAGCCGGTTGAGGTTGATGTGCGCGTTCTTGGCGACCAGGGGATCGAAGGTCCAACGCGCCGTGTCCACGCCCTGTTGCAGCAGCAGCTCGCGCTGGTACAACTTCAACTTGACGCCGAGCCCGGTGTTCCGCGCGTCCTCCCGCACCGCGAGCATGTGCGACCAATGGATCGGGCGGCCGCCGCTGTAGCCCGTGATCCCGAAGACGAACCCGAGCAGGCGCTCATCCCCGTCGAATGCGCCTGCCGTCACGCCGCCGATTTTCTGCGTGACCATGAGAAGCGGGGCCGGGACGCAGGAGCTGAAGTCGCGTCCCCACGTCTCGCGCTGCAGCTCCACGCAGGCCTCGAAATCGCGCAATTGTTCCAGGCTGCGCAGGGTGATGGTGCCGGTGTTCATGGTCGGGAGGTCATTGTACCGCCGAAATAGGTATCCAGCAAGGGATACAAAGATTCCCTTGCGCGTATCCCGGCGCGGCGGTATGAATGGTGGCCGAATGACGAAAACCCTCAAAGCCGCGATCAGTGACGACCGGGTCTCCGCAACGTATCGGCGGCTGCGGGAGTTGATCGTGGGAGGACGTCTCGCCGCCGGCGCCCGGCTGATCGAGACCGAGCTGGCCGGCCGCCTCGGGGTCAGCCGCACACCCGTACGCGCGGCGCTGCTGCGGCTCGCCCAGGAAGGGTACATCCTCTCCCCCGGCGCGGGGCGGCGGGCTCGGCCGGCGGTTGCGGCCCTGACCCGCGAGGACGCGGCGGAGTTGTTCAACATCATCGCCGAAGTCGAGGGGCTCGCCGCGCGACGGGCCGCATCCCTCGCGCCCCCGCCGCGGCGCCGGCTCGTCCGAGCGCTGCGCGGCCTGAATGGCCAGCTCCTCAAAGTCGCGATGGCCCCGCGGCCTGACCCCAACCGCATCTCGCGCCTCGACGGCGAGTTCCATGCGTGCTACGTGCACAGCGCGGCCGGGCCCCGTCTCCTGGCCCTCCATCATGGCATCAAACCGCAGGCGGAGCGCTACGTGCGCGTCTACGTCAACGCGCTGGTGGATGAGATCGCGACGTCGGTGGCGGAGCACAACGTCATCATCCGGGCGATCGATTCGGGAAACCCGGACGCAGCCCAGCGCGCCGTCCAGACCAACTGGCGCAATGCCGCCGACCGGCTCGGGCGCGTGATTACCAACATGGGTGAACATGGCACCTGGTAGGAGGAGCTCAATGACCCGCGTCGCGCTGATTGCATGTGTCGTTCTCGGGTGTGGCCCAAAGACAGGACCCGGCGCCTTTGCGCCCGCACCTGCGGGCTCGCCGTACGACGTGGTGATCGAAGGTGGACGCATCGTGGATGGCAGCGGCAACGCCTGGTTTTATGGAGACCTGGCGATTACGCGCGACCGCATTGCGCGCATCGCTCCCGCGGGCGCGCTGCGCAGCGCGACCGCGCGGCAGCGGGTCGACGCGCATGGCCTGGTCGTCGCCCCCGGCTTCATCGACATCCAGGCACACTCGCGCGACGCGCTGCTCACCGGCGACGGGCGTGTGGTGGGAAAAGCCACGCAAGGCGTCACGACGGAGATCATGGGCGAGGGCTGGACCAACGCGCCGGTGAACGATCGCGTCCTCCAGGCTGCCACGAGTGACGATCCGTCGGATACGGCGTACTCGGCGTCGTTCCGCGGCGAGCACGGCTTCGACGCCTGGCTGCGCGCGATGGAACGCCACGGGATGTCCGTGAACGCCGGCTCATTCCTGGGGGCGGCCACCGTGCGGATCTACGCCAAGGGCATGGCCGCTGGTGCGCCCACGCCTGCCGAGCTCGACACGATGCGCGCCGTCACGCGACGCGCCATGGCGGATGGCTCGTTCGGCGTCGCGAGCGCATTGATCTATCCACCCGGAAACTTCGCCACCACCGAGGAGCTGGTGGAGATCGCCAAGGCGATGTCGCCCTACGGCGGCGTGTACATCACGCACATGCGGTCCGAGGCCGACCAGTTCCTCGAAGCGATCGACGAAGCGATTCGGATCGGGCGCGAAGGCGGAGTGCCAGTCGAGATCTATCACCTCAAAGCGGCCGGCCAGCGCAACTGGCCGAAGGCCGTCGCCGCCATCGCCAAGATCGACTCGGCGCGAGGCGCGGGTCTCGACGTGCAGGCCGACATGTACCCGTACGTCGCGGGGGGGACGGGCCTCGCCGCATGCATGCCGCCCTGGGCCTCAGCGGACGGTAAACTGCTCGAGAACTTGCGGGATTCATCAACACGCGCGCGCATCACGGCGGAACTGTTAAGCGAGCGGACCAACTGGGAGAACCTCTGTTCACTCGCGACGCCTGCGGGTGTGCTCTTGGCCGAGATGAAAAAGCCGGAGAACAGCCGGTGGGTGGGGAAACGGCTCGCCGAGGTGGCCACCGGACAAAACAAGCGCTGGCCCGACGCCGCGATCGACCTGCTTTTGTCGGAGCAGCGGGACATCGGGACGATCTTCTTCTTGATGAGCGAAGAGAATGTGGCGCTGCAGCTCCGGCAGCCCTGGATCAAGATCGGCACCGACGCCGGCGGGTACGATCCAGACAGCGTCCGCGCCCGCGGGCCTGTGCATCCGCGTTCGTACGGGACCTATCCTCGCATCCTGGGCCGCTATGTGCGCGAGCAACGCGTCTTGAGCCTGGAAGATGCCGTGCGCAAGATGAGCGGCGCCGTCGCGACGCGCCCGTCGCTCCGCGATCGTGGCCTGATCGCTCAGGGGTATTATGCCGACGTCGTCGTGTTTGACCCGGCGACGATCATCGATCGCGCCACGTTCGACCAACCGCATCAGCTGTCAACGGGAGTGCAATACGTGTTCGTGAACGGTGTGGCGGTGGTGAGCAACGGCCAGCATACGGGCGCCAAGCCAGGACGGCTCGTGCGCGGCCCGGGGTACGGGCGCCCCTAGGTCACGGCCTCACCACGTTCACCTTCACCGACGACGGCCGGCGAGCCGAGCGGTACACTCGAATCGTGGCGGCGCGGTAGTCCGACGCACGCGCCTCGAAGATGTTGGTCACAAAGGTCTGCGGGTTGCGATCGATGAGCGGGAACCAGGTGCTCTGCACCTGCACCATGATCCGGTGGCCCTTCAGGAAGCGATAGTCCTGGGTGTGCAGGTCTATCCTGATGGGAGTGACCTGATTGGACCTGAGCGGCTCCGGCTTCTCGAAACTGTTCCGGAACCGGGCGCGCAAGACGTCGTTCGCCACCATGAGCTGCCGGCCGGCGAGCTTCCAGTCCTTAGGATACTCCTCCGGGTAGACGTCGATCAGCTTGACGATCCAGTCGCCATCCGTGCCCGTCGTGGAGACGAACAGGTTGGCCGTGATGTCGCCGGCAATCGTCACATCGTCGGCGAGCGGTTCCGTCTCCCAGGACAGGACGTCGGCGCGGCCATCGACAAAGCGTTGGTCCTGGACGAGCCATGCGTACCAGTCCGAGCCATGGGGAGAATACGTCGGCTGGATCGGCCGGTGACGGTACGGCACGGGGTGCGCCGGATCTGACACGTAGCTGTCGAACGCTGCCGCCCCGTTTCCAGCGGGTGGCTCGAACGAGAGCCGACCTCCGGCACGGAAGTAGAGCGACCGTTCGGTCGTTCGGCGCCGAGGCGGCCACTGGTCCCACGACCGCCACTGGTTCGAACCTGCCTCGAACGTGATCGCTTCCGGCTGCCGCAGCTCGCCCTGATCTTTGAGGAAATGCGCGAACCACGGCGCCAGGATGCTGTCCTGGAAGTACGTGCCTGTGGGACCCCCGAAGTCGATGTCGCCGAGCTTCGCGCCCTCGCCGGCCCAGCCGCCGTGGTTCCATGGGCCAACCACCAGGTAATTCACACGCCCGGTATCGTGCGGCTCGAGCAGGTCGTAGATCTTCATCGGTCCGTAGAAATCTTCCTGGTCCCACCAACCCGCCACGTTGAGCGTCGGCACGGTGACGCGCGTCAGATAGGGCGCGGCCGCCTGCTTCTGCCAAAACCAATCGTAGTTCGGGTGTGCGACGTAGTCGTTCCAGGTGGGGATCTTTCCGTGGAGGTACCGTGCATTGACGTTGGAGAGCGGCCCGAGATCGAGATACCACTGGTAGGTGTCGTAGCGGTCGAAGGCGAAGTCTTCCTGCTCCTTCGAGGTCTCCATCATGGCGGCATATTCGAAGCCGTAGCTCAGCCGGAAGGCGCCATTGTGGTGGAAGTCGTCGCCCAGGAACATGTCCGCGGGCGACGCCTGCGGCGATGCCGCCTTGAGCGCGGGATGCGGATCGAGCATCGCCATCACGGTGAGCCAGCCTGGGTACGAAATGCCCAGCATGCCCACGCGAGCGTTGTTGTTCGGCACGCGATGGATCAGCCATTCGATGGTGTCGTACGCATCGGTACTTTCGTCCACCGCGCTCGAGTCCCCGCGCTGGCGTGGGGGCCGGGGGGGCCGCATCATGACGAACTGCCCCTCCGACGTGTAGCGGCCGCGGATGTCCTGAAAGACGAAGATGTAGCCGTCGGTGACGAACGCGTGGAAGTACCCGCGCAGCGCGCGGCCGGCGCCGGCGATGCCGTAAGGCGTGCGCATGAAGACGAACGGCAGCGGCGCCTGCACTCCGCGTGGGACGAAGATCGTGGTGTGCAGCTTGACGCCGTCGCGCATCGGGATCATGGCCTCGGTGAGGTCGAACCCCGGGGCGGAATCCGGCTGCTGCGCGAAGAGCCGCAGCGCGAGGAGAAACCCGATCACGCGATGTGGCCGTCTACGGGTTCTTCACCCGCGTGAACTCGATGTCCTTGACGCTCGGCTCGAACGGGATCGCGATGCGATCGATGTCGCCTTTCTGATCCATCAGGAACGTGACGAGGCCGCTCAGCGGTTGGACCTCGGCCGGGTCGTCCACCTCGAAGATGTCGTAGTGATAGTGCTTGAGCCGCGCCGTAAAGCCGGTGAACGACAGCTCGAGCACCGGGCCATTCGCACGAACGGTGACGCGACCATACCCGGGCGCTTCGTAGGTCCCCGCGTACGCCGCGAGCTCGTGGCTTGGCGTCGTGTTGGGTTTACGCGCCGCCTCCCGCTCATCCCGCTGCTTCTTCTGGGCGGCTTCCCCCTCCTGCGTCTGCTGCCGGGCGCGCCCGACCCAGTCGAAGGGCGCGAGGCCGAGCAAGCGATCGAGCACATTTTCCGTGACGAGGTTCGGCACCGGATTGTTGCCCGACATGTTCGTCAGGACCACCACGCCGATGCGCTCCTTCGGCAGCCACGACATCTGCGAAATGAATCCGTCGATGCCGCCGCCGTGCTGCACCAGCTTGTGCCCGCGGTACGGCATCACGGCGAGGCCGAGCCCGTAGGTGGCCATGCCGAAGTCGTCGGGCCAGATGGGCTGGGGACCGACCAGCGTTTGAGGCGTTTGCATCTGCGCTTCATTCTTTGTCGACAGGATCACGCGCCCCTCGTAACGCCCCGAGTCGATATGAAACTGGATGTAGTGGAGCATCTCTTCGACGCTGGAGTTGATAGAGCCGGCCGGGGCGACGGCATCGATGTTCCGGTAGGGCACCTTCACCAGCCCGCATGCATCCGCAGTCGGTGCGGTCGTTCCCCCCGGAGCGGCCGCGGCGCCATTCGCAGCGGCATGTTCGGCGGGACAACGCCGCCAGACGTACGCCAGGGCGGCGTCGTCCGACGCCGGCAGATCCCGCACCGACGTGTTCGACCGCGACATCCCCAACGGCCCAAAGATGCGTTCGCGGATCAGATCGTCCCACGATCGCCCGGTGCGCTTTTCGACCAGATAGCCCGCGGTCATGAACATCAGGTTCTGATACTGCCAACGCCCCCGGAACGAGGTGTTCGGCTCGATGTAGTGGAGGCGCTGATACAGTTCCTCGCGACTGAGGCTGGCCCCGTACCACAACAGGTCGTGCCGCGGCAGTCCGGACCGGTGCGTGACCAGGTCACGCGGCGTCATCGCTTCGCTGGCGAGTTCGTCGTGCAGCTGAAAGTCCGGGAGGTACTCGCGGACCGGCTTGTCCCAGTCGAGCTTGCCCGAATCCACGAGCATGCCCATCAGCACGACGGTGAACGATTTGCTGTTGGATCCGATCGCCATCAGCGTGCGCGGCGTGACCGGCAGCTTGTGGTCGACATCCCGGAAGCCGTACCCCTTGAGGAGCACGACGCGGCCGTCCTGGATGATCCCCAGAGCGAGCCCCGGGACGTGCCACTCCGTCATCATCGCCGCAACGAACTGATCGAGTCCTCCGAGGGCACGCGGGGTGGCGCGGGGAGCGGTGCTGGCTTGGGCCGCGACGCTGCGCGCCGCGAGCGCCGTGAGTAGCACAGACAACCAACCAATCTTGAACCGAAACATGGAAGTCTCCCTTGCGCTCAGAAGTTCGGGTTATTGAGCCGCTCGATGTCGGGCAGCGGCAGGCACCGTAAGTCGGCGTATGTCCCGCCCTTGACCGGATAGGGCGTGCCGGCGGGAGGATTGAGGGGCAGATTGAACCGGTTGATATCCCAAAAATGGTGGCCCTCGAGGAACAGCTCTCTCGAGCGCTCCGTAATCAGATACGCCTGGACGCTGTCCGCGTCTATCGCGCCACTGTACGGAGGAAGCCCCACACCGGCCCGCCCACGGAGCGTGTCCAGTTTCGCGATCGCCGCCGTGAGGTTCCCCGCCGCCAGCTCGGCCTCGGCGATGATGAGTCGTGCTTCCCTCCAGGTGGCGAGGGGAATCGGCGTGTTCAGCGACGCGTATTTGTCGGCGAGCCACACCGTGTCGACCGCGTCGGCGCCCAGCGGGCCCTTCGTCACTGGGACCCGCGGATCACCCAGGTTGCGGTAGCTCGGCGCCACGCCGTAGAGGAGGCTGAGCCGGTTTCGCTGCACAATGTTGTTCTGGCTGTAGAAGGCGGCTGCATTGTACGGGATGTTGTAGGCAAAGCCGGTGGGAACTTGCGCCGCGTCGGCCTCTGCGGCCGCGTATGTCGCCAGGTCGACCGGTTGGCCCGGTAGCCGCGCCAAATCCAGTCGCGCCCGAGCTCGTCCCAGCAGCGCGGCGGTGTTGATGGCGGTGGCTCCAGCGATCTGCGCCTGCGCCATCGCCTCCGTGAAGCTGGAGTCCGCTCGCGCAAAGAAGTCCCGCGGGAAAAGCTCGGGGCCTGCGTTCTCGGCGGCGGAGCAGAATCCCTCGCCCAGCAAGATGCGACTGTATCCCAGCAGCAGGTTGGCTTCGGCCAACAGCCGCGGCTTGTTGCTCACCTCGGCATCGGGGAACGCGGTGATCGACAGGACCGCATCCTGCGCCGTAAAGCGTGCGGTCTGCAGCGGCCGATACACGCCGAAAGTCTGGAAGGCAGTGCAGGTCGCTTCGGCATAGCCACTGCCGAGTGCGCTGGTCCAATCGCGGCGATCCCACGGCCAGGCTGCGGCG
>QHUF01000385.1 GCA_003221075.1 Gemmatimonadota bacterium | reverse complement strand
GATCTTGAACCAGGTCCCGCCACGCCGGCCGGCTTCGTACTTCGACTCGAGGCCTTTCGCCATCAGGCCTTCCTGACCCGCGGCGATTGCGGCGTCGAAGAAGTCCTGCGCGACTTGCGCGTCTCCGGTGATGATGCGCGGCGGACGGTATTTCTCAGGCAGCAATTTGCTGCGCGCGGAGTACGGCTGATCCAATAGGGACGTTCCGTCGAGGTACAGGATGTCAAAAAAGAACGGGACAGCGCCGCCGAGACCCTTCATCGTGTCCTGAAAGCGCACCGGTCGCTTGTCGGCCGTCAAAACGACGGCTTCACCATCCAGTATCACCGCGGACATATCCATATTCATGGATATGTCGACGACCGTGGGGATCTCCGCGGTGATGTCATTCAGCGTGCGCGAGTAAACGCGCACCTTGTCTGCGTTTTTGTGCACCTGAATCCGAATGCCATCGAGCTTGTACTCGAACGAGGCCGGGCCCAGCTCAGCGAGCGCTTCGTCGACGTCGTTGGCGGTCTTGGCCAGCATCGGCTTGATGGGTCGAAACAGCTCGATCGCGAAACTCTTCAGGTCGCCTTTCGCCACGGCGCCCAGGTTGCCGGCGAGCATCATGGCGCGCCGCACGTCACTCGCGGGAAGCTCGCGCGCTTTGGCGAGCGCCTCGACCATGATCCCCTCGAGCGCGCCTTGCCGTAACTCTCCGGTCAGTAAGCGAAACAAGAAGTCCTGCTCTGCGGCGGTGGCGTTGGAGAACAGATCGGTGAGCAGACGCTGTTTCTCGCTGGCCGAGCCTTTGCCCGACGTCGTCGCGATTTTCTCGAGAGTCCCATCGATATCGCGCAGGTGCAGGCGTGCCGACGTGCCGACGTGAGTCTTAGCCTTCTGCAGCGTCGCCCATCCCACGCCGACTTTCGATTGCCGGATAGTGCCCGACAGATACGCGATCGCCAGCTCGATCTCGTCGGGACTCGCTTGCTTCAAGAGATCGGCGAGCAGCGTGATCTTTGCGAGACGGCCCGAGGTGGCCGCGACTTGAATGGACGTAGTGACGAGCGCGTTCAGGAGCACTCGCGAAAACTAGTTTGTGCTCAACGCGACACCAAAGTTCGCTTTTCGAGGTCCGCTCGACTAGCTTGGGCGATGCCTACCATTCATTGTCATCTCTGTGGCGGCTTCATCGCCGACCCAGCCGGAACTACATATCGGTCGCCAGGTGCCGGTGCGCCGCCTGCGGCGGTTCCGCACACCGGGCTCTGCACGTGCGGTCATGCCGTCGTTTACGGAATCGCTCCCGATGCAATCGCTGGGTCACACGGCATGCATCACATCCGCTCGGCGTCCCGCAATTAGCAGCAATCGCGCAGCGGCGCGGAGTCCACTCGTCGTCGATCGCGGGCCGGCACGGTGCCCCGCCTGTCACCAATACCTCGAATTCCGAACCGATCGCCTTGGGCGCATGGTGGAGTATTGCCCTTGCGGTCATCGCACATTTGTGGAGCGTCGCAGCGGCAAGCGCGACGCACCCCAGGAGCCTACGCAGTGACGAAAGAAGTGGCGTTGGAAATGGAAGGAACGGTCGCAGAGCTGCTCCGCAACTCCACGTTCCGGGTGACGCTGGTCAATGGCCATTCGGTGCTGGCGACGATTGCGGGCAAGATGAGGAAGTTTCGGATTCGAGTGCTGGCGGGTGATCGCGTCACACTCGCGCTGTCACCTTATGATTTGACCCGAGGACGGATCGTCTACCGCCACAAGTAGTCCTCGCCCCGAATGCCAAAAACCAGTGCTGGGCTTCTTCTCTACCGCGTCAAAAACGGCGCGGTGGAAGTCTTTCTTGTCCATCCCGGTGGCCCGTTCTGGGCCCGCAAAGACGACGGCGTCTGGTCGATTCCCAAAGGCGAGTTCGAGCCCGGCGAGGATCCACTCGACGCGGCCAAGCGTGAGTTCACGGAAGAAACGAGCCTCACCGCATCGGGCGAATTCGTAGCGCTGAAACCGCTCAAGCAGCCGAGCGGGAAGATCGTGCATGCGTGGGCCGTGGAGGGCGATGCCGACCCGGCGCGCGTGCGCAGTAACACGTTCGCTTTCAAAGGGCGCGAGTATCCGGAGATCGATCGCGCGGCATGGTTCGGATTGGCTGAGGCTCGGAAGAAGATTCTGAAGGGACAGGCCAGATTCTTAGACGATCTAAGCTCCCAACTCCATTAGGGCCCCTTCGTGCTCCAACAGCCAGCGTTTCGTATCCAATCCCCCGCCGAAGCCCGTCAGCTCCCCCTTTGATCCCACCACGCGGTGGCAGGGGACGATGATCGGGATCGGGTTCTTGCCGTTCGCGAGGCCGACGGCGCGCGTGGCGTGCTTGTCGCCGAGGCGTTTGGCGAGCGCGCCGTAGCTGGTGGTCGTGCCGTAGGGGATCTGGCGCAGCGCGTTCCAGACGCGATGCTCGAATGCCGAGCCGAGGGCTTCGAGCGGCAAGTCGAACGTGGTGCGCGTGCGGGCGAAGTATTCCTCGAGCTGCTCCCGCGCGCGCGCGAGCACCTCGGCGGCGGGCCCTTCAGTGCCGGCTTCCTCCCAACCGGCCTGGTGCGTCGGGGCGGGCCCGCGACGCGAGGTCGGGAAGAAGACGCCGGTGAGCGCGGCGTCGGAGGCGGTGAGGACTAGTTCACCGATGGGGGTAGAGACCTTGGAGAAGACCATGTAAGGACAATATAACTTGTTTCGGATGCTGATCGAAGCCGCCGTGGAATCGCTGGACGCCGCGCTTGCGGCCGTCGAGGGTGGCGCCCACCGCATCGAGCTCTGCACCGACCTCGCCCACGGCGGTATTACTCCCGACCTAAACCTCCTTCACGTTCAACTTCCTATTCCGGTTTTCGTCCTCGTGCGTCCCCGCGCGGGCGATTTCGTCTACACCGATGCCGAGCATCGCACGATGCTCGAGCAAATCTCTCGAGCCAAGAGTGCGGGCGCGCACGGCATCGTGACAGGAGACCTGAGCCTCGATCGCACGCGCGACCTCATCGCCGCCGCCCGGCCGCTCCCTGTAACGTTCCATCGTGCATTCGACGTCTTCCCGGATCGCTCCGAAGCGCTGGAGCGCCTCATAGGCCTCGGCGTGGAACGCGTGCTCACATCGGGTGGAGCACCGTCGGCGCCGGAGGGTACCGAGGAGATTCGCCGGCTCGTGGTTCAGGCGAGAGGGCGGATCGAGATCCTGCCCGGCGGCGGCATCAACCCGCACAACGTCGCTCGGCTCGTGCAACAGACTGGCGTGCGTGAGGTGCATTTCAGTGTGAAGGATGCGGAGAAGGTGAGGGGCGTGATACAGGCGCTCAACGGAGCTGAACTCGGTAAGCGCCTTCCGAATCATCCAGCGCCCAGTCCGAGACGTAGCCGCTGAGTTTGGTTTTGAGGAGCGCGCGGATTGCGGGGCGCAGCACGGCGCCGCCCTCCGAGCCCTTTCCTTTCCCTGTGATGATCAGCACGACTGCGCCGGGTTCTCGGCGGCGCCAAGAATCGATGAAGCTGCGAACGGCGGCTTCGGCCTGAGCGGCGGACATGCCGTGGAGGTCGATGCGGCCGGCGAGCGGCGCGCCGAAGAGGTCGTCGGAGGAGTCGAAGCGGGGGTGGGTGGGGCGGCGTTTCACGCACTAATATAGGAATCATGATCAAACATCTCTCGATCGTGAGATGAAACAATCCGGGCCTCGCGATCTTGCCGAGTTGTACCGACTCAAACGATCAGCGTCAAACTCGCTCTGGCATTCCCACCAGGATCCCCCGTCGCAAGGCGCCAGGCAGTTCCTCAGGAACAACTGGATCCCGTGGATCACGCATTACTTCCGCGTGATGTTCCATGAGCGTCACCCGTTCAAACGGTATCGCACCGGCAACGGCATTTTCAAGATTCCAGACAGCGTGACCGTCGGGCTCGCCGCGGATTGGGGGACCGGCACCGGTTCCGCGTACAAAGTGGCCAAGTGGCTCAAATACCGTGAACCGGCCGTGACGATTCACCTGGGCGATGTGTACTTCAGCGGCACATCGCAGGAATACCAGGACTGGTTCTTGGGCGACGAGGATTGGCCGCACGGAACCCAGTACACCTTCGCGATGAATGCCAATCACGAGATGTATTCCGGTGGAGAGGGCTACTTCGAGACGGCGCTGGGCGCGCTGAACCAGGAAGCGAGCTACTTCTGCCTGGAGAATCGCTACTGGCGGATTCTGGGTCTCGATAGCGGCTACTACTCCGGTATCCTCCCGCTGATCGAAACGTTCTGGCTTTCCAGGATCCACCTGCATGACGACATCATGCAGTGGCTCGCTTCCGTCGTTTTCCCGGACCGCGCCGATCAACGCCCCGTCATTGTGCTGACGCATCACCAGCTGTTCAGCGCATTCGACGACGGATACGCGACCCTCGGCAAAAACCTGGCGCCCTATCTCGATCGCGTGCTGCTGTGGTTCTGGGGCCA
>QHUF01000306.1 GCA_003221075.1 Gemmatimonadota bacterium | reverse complement strand
ACTTCCGTCGGCGTCCAGAGGAAGTCGGTCGCCATGGTGTCGGGCTCGCCGAGGCCGGTCGCCGCCGCCTGCCGTTGATATCCCGTGGAGGCGTAGAAGCCCGCCGGGGCAGGCAGCATTACAGCTATCGCCGCGAGGGTCAGAACTTTGCGCTTGTTCATCTCGGTCTCCTTTTCCTGTCGCTCTCCTGACGTTGGAAGACCGACATCGCCGACGGATAGTTGCCATCCGGACTGCCGATCTCGTCACCACGTCAGTGCACCAGTCAAATAGCAAGACCAGTGCCAGGAAAACGAGGCCTTTTCACATAGTGAGCGTGTTCAGGACACGTGCCCTACGCTCAGGGGACCAGCGCCTCTCGCATCAAGCCGCGGGCAAAATCCGCCACCATAGCGAGGCCACGCAGATCGCGAGCGTGGCGAGCGTCACGGGCACGCCGGTGCGGTCGAGCTGCAGGAACGGCAGCCCGCCGAGGATCATGCCGAGATAGACGATGCAGAAGATGATGAAGATCGCAGTAGTCATGCAGCCGGCCAAAGCGGTTTCCTCGTTCGAAGCATCCAGAGGATCGTTAAGCAGGCCATCGCCGCCAGAATGTGTTTGAAGGAATGGCCGCTGAACAGATTTCCGGTGAGGGCGAAGAATTCCCGGTCATAGAGCTCGGAAACCTTCGCAAGCGCGTGCCAGCCGAGGGCCGCGAGGAGCAGCCAGCGGCGCGTGTATCCGGCGCGAAACAAGACAATGATCAACGGGATGGCAAGCAGAGCAATCAACTGAACCCAGAGATAAAACCGCAGGTCGCCGGAAGCGCGCCAGTAAAGCACGCTGCCGAGCCCCAGCAGCAGCATCGGAACGAGAAGAACACGCGCAAGCCGCGCGTTCAGGTGCTCGGCGAGGACGGCGACGAACAAGCCCATGAAGGTGATCGTGATGGACAGCCTGTCCCACACGAGCGTCGCGTCCTTGGGGTTCCAATGGTAATAGCTCGACCCCACGCTCACGAGAACCACGCCGGCGAAGAGGACGATCCAGGCCGCCTTGCCGCTTCGCAGTTCGTGCCCCAGGCAAAACTTGAGCCCCGCGATTCCGACCAGAAGAAAAGGGATATTGGAGACGACGTCCCAGAAATTCGGAATGCCGAAAAAAACGCGCCGGTCGGCGAGTTCGTGGTATTGGGGATCCTGAGCGATCGGCGGGGACGAGAGCATCAGCGCCACGGACCCGATCGCGACGATCGCCAGCAGAAAGTATCGCCAGCGGCTTTCCGACAAAGTGGCGTTCGCCGTGTTCATGTTTCCCCCAACCCCAACGGTCGAGCCGTCCTTGTCTCCAGATGCTTCCGGACGCGGATGGTAGCCCCGGTCGCCGGGATTTCGCAATGCTCGCCGTACGGGCCGGCGAAGGCGGCTTGTGTTTATTATCGTAACTTGTTACGATAATTAGATGGCCAACCGCCGCCCCGGACGTCCCCCGACCGGCCGCGCCCAGTCCGCAGCCGAGCGCATGCGCCGCTACCGCGCCCGCCGGCGCGCGGCGGGCCTGCGCGTAGCCACGCGGTGGCGGCCCGCGGCATCCGCGGCGATCTCGCCCGGCGTGCTGAAGCACCGCATCCTCGAGGCGCGCAGCCTCGCGATGCACTGCCTGATCGCGCGCAAGATCGAATCCGACCGACGGCTCCTCGCCGCGGCACGGCGGAATCTCGAAAAATGGATCGCGCGCTACGGCGAGGGTGTGCCGCGCGCGCTCGGCGAGTGGCGCGAGATCCTCGATCGCCCCTGGCCGGAAATCGCCGCGCTGATCACGGACGCGGACGAAGCGGCCGTCCGCCTGCGGCAGTCCTCTCCGTTCGCAGGCGTGCTCACGCCCGGCGAGCGGCGGCGCGTGTATGAAGCGTTCCGAGCTTGAGCACCTGATCCGCGCGGCGGGGCGCATCGCCGGCGAGCGCGAGATCGTCGTGATCGGCAGTCAGGCGGTGCTCGGCCAGTTCCCCGACTCCCCGGCGGCCTTGCTCAGATCGATGGAGGCGGACCTGTATCCGAAGCGCAAGCCCGAAGTCGCCGACAAGGTGGACGGCGCCATCGGCGAGGGATCGCGATTTCACGAGCAATACGGCTACTACGCGCAGGGCGTCGCTCCGGACACGGCGACGCTGCCGCGGGGCTGGCAGCGGCGCTTGGTGCGCATCGAGAATGCCAATACCGAAGGCTATGCGGGCCTATGCCTGGAAGTGCACGACCTCGCGATCTCCAAATACGTCGCGGGCCGGGAAAAGGACCTCGAGTTCACGCGCGAGCTAGCGCGGCAGGGGATGACCGGCAAGAAAACCCTGTTGAAGCGTCTGGGAGAAACGGCGCTGGAGGCCACGCTAGCGCGGCTCGTGCACGGGGGAGTCGAACGGGATTTCCCGCGCCGGGGAGGTAGGCCGCGGTGGAGGTAGCGTGTCCGCGCTCATCGGGCTTGAGATTCCAACCTGATCTGGGCCGCCCGCGCGCAGCCCTGCATCACCTGGAAGTACCGCTGCACCCAGTCGGCCCCGATTTCGTAGGGATGCGGACCGTTGCCGCGGCCCCCGAGCATGCGGTTCTTGTTGTACGCGTTGTCGAACTCGGAGTGGTTCGATAGGAGCACGGTCGCGCCGGTGGCGGCGGCCTTCCCGGCCATGTGCCGCTGCGAGTCGATGTAGGTCTGGAAATTCCGGATTCCCGGGTCCGGAGTGTTGTTCACGAAATTGAAGGCCGTGCCGCCCGAGTAAGCCACGTTGACGCGCTTGCCGCGGTCGAGCACGGGAAAGGTGTAGGAGATCGTTCCCGGGGTATGGCCCGGGGTCAGCCACACGGTCAGGGTCTCGCCGCCTAGCGCGATCTTCATTCCGTCGGTAGCGACGATGTCGCGCTTGGGCGACATGGTCTTGTAGCGGTTGGGGAACCTCGCGACCTGATCCCAGTCGGGCCCGCCCATGACGATTCGGGCGCCGTAGCGGGACTGCAGCATCTCGGCGCCGCCGATATGGTCGCCGTGCGCGTGCGAGACGAGCACGTACTTGATGCTCTTCGGATCGAGGCCGAGCTTCTTCATCCCGCCGACGATCAGCTCCTCGGAGTTGTAGGAGTAGATCGTGTCGATGAGGATGATCCCCTCGCGGGTCGTCAGGGCCCACGAGGAGTGGATCTTGCCGCCGACGAAGTACAGGTTGTCGAAGACCCTGGCGGGCTCCGCGTACCAGGTGTCGCGCGCCGGGGCGTTCGCGGGATTCGCGATGTACGCGGGCAGTACGTCGCTCGAATCTTCGCCGCCGCTCTGGGGCAGGAGGCAGGTCCGGACCAGCGTGCCGAGGAACTCGAAACCGGCGGCGGTTTTCGCCGCCTGCACCGCGGCCTGGGCCTCCGCGTCGAAGTCCCTTTTAGCGGGCGACTGCGCCAAGGCGCCGCACACTGCGAGTCCGCCGGCGACCGCAAGCGCGGCGCGTGAAAATCGTACGAGCTCTTTTCTCATATCTGCCCTTCTTCGACGTTCGCGGCTGCGAGTCCTCGACCGCGGAGCTTCGCTCACCCTGCTTTTCTAATTGTGAAGGCAAACGATACGGATTTCCCCGATTTAGGCATGGTCGCCAGCACTGAGGGGCCGTGATTCGGCACTAGGGCCACGCAGGGCATATTGTCTCCGGGAACGGTCTTTTCGAGTTCGACCAGGACAACGTCCGCGCTCTCGCTCACGTTGACTATGCCCAGTGCATCGCAACCCGTGCCGGGAGGGAGAAAGATCGCAACAAGGTTGTTGACGTCAAGGTCAAGAGCGGGAAGCGCCGGGATGAACGCCGCCGTTGCGGTGAGGGCCGCCAGTTGGGTGGCGTCCGTTACTACGTGAAGCTGCTGGTTCTTTATGCTCTGTTGTATGCCTTGCGATACGACTGTGTAAGGAACATTCACAAAGGGAGTACCGGTAGTTTGGTTCGCGCTGCTGCCCGTGCAGGACGACAGCAACGGGCTGACCAGGCACAAGACGAGGTGGTGGATTCTCATTTGATTCTCCTTATCGGTACAGCCCCTGCTTCGCCAGCCACTCCTGGATGAGAGCGGCGACCTGCAGGTTGTTCCTGTCCATCATCAGCATGTGCGAGTTGCCGCGCATGCCGGCGCTCGGCAGATCGAGGATCTCGACCCTGCCGCCCGCTTTCGAGATCTCGCCGACGAAATCGACGCCGTTCTTCCTTATCTGCGGCCAGCGCGAGTCGAGCGCGATGTTGTCGCCGTAGACGACGAGCGTCGGGATGTTCTTGAGAACGGCCGCCTGCTTCGCGTCACCGATCCCCGCCGGTTCGACCGCGATCAGCGCGCGCACCTTGTCCGGCCGCGCCTGCGCGACCTTGAAACCGAACTGCCCCGCCTGCGAGTGAAAAAGAATAATGCAAGGGCACACGCGGTCCACCAGCGCGGTATACGCGCGGATGATCGCGTCGTCGGTGGTGGTCCAGCGCGGCACGCTCTGCTTCACGAAATTGTCGTAGGCCTCGACCGGGAACTGCAGGTTCGGCATCAGCTTCCGCTGCGCCGGGTCGGAGCTCCAGGAACCGAGACTTTGCCCGATGCGAAAGCGCTCGAAGGGATTCGCCTTGGCGAGGAACACCGGCTCCCCTTTGAAAATGTCCGGGCTCATCGCCCAGCCCGCGCGGCCGCGCTCCACCGCGTCGGAGTTGTATACGTCCCAGCCCTGCTTCACGAAGAAATTCAACCAGCCCTCGCGCCCGTCTGGCGTCGTCTCGTAAGTGACGCCCGTCAGGCCCCCGCCGTGCCACATCAGGAGCGGCACCACGCCGCGGCGGTTCGCCGGCAGAAAATACTGCACGTACATCGCCTCGACCGAGTACGTTCCGTTGAGATCGACCTTCGCCGGCACCCCTCCCGGCGTGAACACCACCTCCTTCACCGGCTTGCCCGTGATCTCCACATCGCGCCCGCCGACGTGGAACGAGCCCATGTCGCGGAGGGCGTAAGGGGCGGAGGTGCAGGCGGAGATGATGGCGGCGACCGTCAAAACGGAAGTCTTGCGCATGATGGGCTCCTATCTTGGCTCGGCGTCCAATACTAGGACTAGGCGCACCTACTTTGCGATTCGTCTTAGCTCAGCCACGGCTCCCTCGTATTCAACAAACGCCTTGGGACAGCTCTTCTCCGCACGGCTCAGCAGGTCGCCTGCTTCTTTGAGTCGCAAATTGAGCAGATGCCATTCCCCGATATAAAACTCCGCTTCGCAGACCTGGCCACGACGGATCTTTGCATCGGGATGTTCTGCGGCCTTGAGCAGCGCGTCCGGATCACTGTTGCCAAGAAGAAAATCGATGACCGGGGCGGGCCACTTTACCTTATCGAGCGGGCCCGATTTCTCCGACAGCTCGCTCTTTGCCAATTCGGGCTCGCCGCTACGCGACTGGGCAAGGTAGCGCCATATGATTGCATAGGATTGATCGGGGTTCAGGCGCAAGCTCTCGGTAAGATCCGGCAATGAAGCAGCGAATCGTGCAAGCCAAAATTGCGTATAGCCCCTGACGAAGTAATAGTCTGCGCGCAGGGGATTGAGGCGGATCGCCTCGCCGTAGTCCGCGATCGCGCGGTCGTAGTCGCCCTTCCTGTACCACGCGTAGCCCCGGATGCCATAGTTCGGCGCATCCTGCGGGTTGAGCCGGATCGCCTCGTCGAAGTCAGCGATTGCTTTGTCGTACTGTCCCGCAATGCCCCACGCGTTACCGCGGTTGTTGTAGGTGACGCCCAAATTTTTTGAAGATAGCTTCCCGGACGCGATCGCCCGCGTACACGCAGCGATCCTCGCATCGGTGGGTTCTCCGCCCTTGGCACACTGCTCCACGTCGGGCGTCCATTGAGCCAGGACGGGTAGCAGATCTTTACAGGGTTTTCCGGGCTGCGCCGGAAATACAGTGCCTCCGGTGTAGGTGAAGTACATCTTTCCCTGGCGTTGAGAAATGAGGACGCGATGGGTACGCAGGAAGTCTGCGCCTAGGATCATGTCTTCAACGATGGGCCTTCTCGGCATGCGACCAACAGTGTAGGTCGTATATTTCCACAGGTCGGCAAAATGAATTTTCGGGTTTCTGATCACCTCGTTTCCGATAGCGAAGGTCTCGAACTGCCCGATCCAGGAATCAACTCCCTCCCTGCCGAAGCCCAGCACGCATCCGCCGGCAGTAACTCCTGGACTCTCCGGGGTGACGCCCGCCCGGGCGGCTTCGCCGGATGTCACGTCGGAACGGCTGGCACCGGAATCAAGAGCAGCCGTTATCCGCTTCCCGTTGATCTCGACCGTAAGTAGAAGATGGAAGTCCACTTTTATGGGAACTTCGCTGGCGGCGCCGGGCGCCCAATATGCGAGGGACACGCCATCGCAATCCTTGGCTTGAAACAGCCTCAGCATATTCTGCGGCAGGTCAAATTCCAGTTCGATGTCCTTGAAAAATTCGAGGCCAAGAAGGAGGTTACCGCTTGCGTCCTCGTTTGGCCCGACCCCGGCAGTTTCCAGTCGCCAATTCCTTCGGACGGAGTGACCGATCTTGAGCTCGTCGATAAAGGCGAGCTCCGAGTGGCTCGCCCCGCCGATGCCCAAGACCCCGGATCCCCGGAGCTGTTGTCTGGCCAGCCCCAAACGCAGCGCAGCGCCGCGTTCAAGCAGGGCTCCGGGCATCCCTGTATCTAAAAGAACGACGATCTTCTGTCCGTTGATGAAGCCGTCTATGGCCGGTCTGCTTTCTCGATTGTTAAGCGGCCACTCGTCGATCTTTATTAGCTTGCATTGCTGTGAGCCCGCCCCCAGGACGGGACCGGCAAGCGTGAAGCCAACCGCGGTTGCGGCGACAAAGGTAAAGGCCGAATTCATGTGTCGACCACGCGTTTGCTCAAGCCAACCCAGGGCGCCAGCATCCAGCGAACTGCCGTACGCAGTCCATCATGCGCGCGGATGTAGTCTGCCAGCGGCGGGCTCCAGCGGTAATAGACTTCGACGAACCATTGGCCGGGCTTGTTGGTAAGCAGATACTGGTCGCGGAACGCTCGGAGATAGCGCACTTCCTCCGCCATCGGCGTTCCGTACGCCGCGGTGGCGATGAAGCAAGGGCCGCCGCCGCCACCACTATTGACTGGAGGAGGCAACAGCTGGAAGGTCGCGGTAACGGTGCTATCAGCATTGGTCGTTGCTCTGCACGGGTTGTTTTGACCCGCGCATGCGCCGCCCCAGCCAGAAAATGTCGAGCCGCTGGCCGGCGTTGCGGTCAGCGTCACCGACGTACCAGTGTCGTACATTGCCGTGCAACTGCTGCCGCAGTTAATACCGGCGGGCGCAGAACTTACAGTTCCGGTCCCTGAACCGGTACGGCTCACCGTCAGACTGTGCTGGATGCGCACGAATTCGGCCGCCACCGATCGGGCCCTATCCATCAGTACGGTGCAGACATTGGACGACCCGCCGCAAGCGCCACTCCATCCGTTGAAGCGATAGCCACTGACAGGAATCGCAGTCAGAGTGATCGAGCTCCCGCTGATATAGGACTCGGTACAATCGCTGCCGCAATTGATGCCGGCCGGGTTGGACGTCACCGTACCGGCACCCGTCGCAGTAATGTCGAGCGCGTAATACACTGGCGGCGTACCGGACTGCGGAACGGCAGTCCCAGTGTGTTTGGCATTACCCATGAACTGTCCCCAGAGCACGGGCCCGTGGGGCGGACCCCCGAGGTCGAATACCCACACCTTGTCGTAATACCCGGGCTCGCCATTCAAGAACTGGCCCGCAATGATGATTTCGTTCCGACCGTCTCCATCGATATCGGCGATTGCCGGAGCCGCGGGTTGGCCGATCGGCAGAGTTTTTGGAAAACGCGGATGCGAAACGCCATTGCGGTTGAATACCCGCACGCGGCCAGTCTCGAACTGATCGACCGTAGTAACTACCACGATATCCGGAAGGCCGTCGCCGTCCACGTCGCCGACGACCGGCGCGTATACTTCTGATCCCGAACCCTCTCCGTTAAACACGTAGGGCCATCCAGGGAAAACGCTGCCGTCGCCGCGAAAAACGTTCAACGCGGTCCACGTCTGCACGATGATTTCGAGAACGCCATCGCCGTCCAGGTCGGCTAGCGCAGGCACGGTTCCGATCCCGGACCAGACGTGTCCCGTTAGCGGAATGGAGCGTTTACTCCTTGGAAAGGCAAAGTTACCGGGAAGCCAGCTACAACTGTACCGTTGCTGTGATAGGCGTTAAGTTGATCGTAGCTAACGGCTACAATTTCGAGGCTGCCGTCTCCATCGAGATCGGCGATGGCTGGCGTCGATGCGAACGGAACGCTCAGGCGTGACACCGGCCATCCCGGCAGCACCGTGCCGTCCGCCCGGTAGGCGTGGAGCTGGTTATCGTTTTCGGCGACAAAGATCTCGTCGATGCCGTCTCCATCGATATCCGCGAGCGCCGGCGGCGTGCGGAATACGGAAGGGCGCGCAGCGCTGCGCGGCCATCCAGGGAGGCTCGCACCCGTCCCGTCGTACGCCTCCAGCGCGGTTGTATTGAGCACAAAGACTTCGTTTCCGGGGTGAAGGCGAGACAGTTCGCCGGCAGCCGGGAAGGGTATTTCCGACGTCGATACCGGCCAGCCACTCAACGGCACGCCTGAGGCGTTCCATGCGTTCAGGACGTTGTACCCGTTCGAAGCCGCGAAACTCACGCTGCTCGCGATGATTTCAAGGCGAGAGTCGCCGTCGAGATCGGCCACCAACGCGATCCTCCAGGGAATCCCTCCCGTCGCTCCGTCCTGAAAGGCCTTTACGGGAAAGCCAGCCTGTACGTCCGGATCGATATTGACCGTCACGACATCCTGATTGGGAAATGTGAGGGTGAAGACTCCGGCTGAGGACGGAGTCCATGTTCCCGAATAGACGCCGTCACCGGCGCCAATATCGCTGCCGAGACCGTTATCCAACAAAGTAATTGCCTCGCCGGTGGGCGAGACCGTGACCGTTACGTCGCCGTTCGGAGCGGCACAGTTGATGTGCAAGGCTGAAAGCGTGATAGGCCTACCGATGTAACTGTTTAGGACCGAACTCAACGGTTGCGTACGGGAGAGGATAGTGGAATTGCTGCAGGTCAACGCGCCGAATAGGTTGAGCCGCCGTCCAGTCACCGTCTGGTCGAGCGAGCTCACGATATCGCCGCCCGCGAGAATCCGATTCTTCACGGCACGCCAATCTATGCCGGGATAAAGGGAGTGGATCAAAGCGACCGCGCCCGTTACATGAGGCGTGGCCATCGAGGTCCCGCTGAAGTATGCGTATCCCCCGAGGCCCAAATCGAGCGGGACCGTGCTCAAGATATGTTGGCCTGGTGCACCGAGATGCACGGAGTTCTTGCCGTAGTTGGAAAAGAACGACAAGCCGTCGGCGTCATTCGTCGCCGCGACGCAGACGATGTTCGGTACATCGAAAGAGCACGGATAGGTCTGGAGCGTGTCGTTGTTCGCCGTGTCGTTTCCGGCTGCGGCCACGAACAATATGCCGCGTTGGCGATGGCCGTCGATCGCGTCGCGCAAGGCCTGAGAATAGCCCCCGCCGCCCCAACTGTTGTTGCTGGCGACGATATTGGCGCCGCGGTCCTTCATCGTCGCGACGTAGTCGAGACACTCGATTGCGTCGGCCGTGCTGCCTTCACCGTTCCCGTTGAGAAACTTGCAAGCGAGGATTTTGGTCGTCCAATTGACGCCGACGACGCCTACTGCGTTGTTGCCCGCGGCCCCGATGGTTCCGGCAACGTGAGTCCCATGGCCGTTATCGTCCCTGACGAACGCATTGTGGTTGGTGGACCAAACGTTGACTCCGTAGCAGTCGTCGACAAACCCATTGCCGTCGTCATCGATGCCGTTGTTGTTGCAATCCGCAGTGTTCTGAAACACGTTCGCTGCCAGATCCGGATGCCCATACTCGATCCCGGTGTCGATGATGGCGACGACCACGTCGCTGCCGCCGGTCGTCAGGTCCCACGCTTCCGGCGCCCGAATGTCGGCGCCCGGAGTACCCCCCGTCTGGCCGGTGTTGTGCAGGCCCCAGAGCTCGGAGAAGCGCGGGTCGTTTGGAGTTGCAAAAACGCGGACGAGATAGTTCGGCTCCGCGTAGAGCACGTCGGGACGCGTGCTGAATGCCTGGAGCGCCTGGCTCACGGTCATGCCAGGCGGCAGCTTTACGCGCTGAAGCCCCTTGGCGACCCTGAACTCCCTGACGACAGTCGTACCTATTCTCGAATGGGTGAGGCTGCGGGAGAAGCTGGATGTGGATTCACGGAACCTGACCAGAATCTCGTCCGGCGCGTATCGATGCGGCGACGCATGTGCGCTGGATTTGAAGCTCGGTTGCGCGACCGCGGTGTTCGACGAATTGCTTGCCGGCGGTGCAGCAAGCGCGGTCGCAGTGACAGTAAGAGCACCGAAGATTGCCCCGAGCACCGAACTATGCCGGTTCACGCCCCCTCCCAGTCTTCCCGCTACTTAGACTGCACGACCTTCCCAACCCGCTCGCCGGTTGCATCATCCGCAAGCCATATCTCGGTTCTGTTGCCATCGATCTTCGCCACGTAGAAAAAGATCGCTCGGCTACCCGACTCGGGTCGCGCAGAATCGCGGATCGTCGCCGTGGACCCCGTGTAGCCTTCAGGAATGGGCGAGCTGACGCAGGACGCGAGAAAGGCGAGCGACGCGGTGCACAGCGTCGCTCTCGAGCTGCAATGCATGCCGCCTCCCTTTTTTTAAAATCGATTTTGTTTTTTCAATCTTTGACGACCGAGGCTCGGACTGTCAAGAGTTATCGACACAAAGTCGCGGAGTTGTAGTAGGACCCCGAGGCCAAGTAACCGAACCTTTACGCACGCCGAGAGATACGACGACAACGTTGCTTACTGTTCCTCCTCCACCGGCTGCTTGTGCTTCGATATCAGCTGCGCCTGGGTGTGCGGCGGCACCGGCGCGTAGTGCGAGAAATCGATGGAGTACGATCCCTGACCGCCGGTGACGGACTTCAGCCGCGTCTGGTAATCGGAGAGCTCCGATAGCGGCGCCATTCCCTTGATG
>QHUF01000305.1 GCA_003221075.1 Gemmatimonadota bacterium | reverse complement strand
AACACGTTGCGCGCGGATGAGGGGAGCGGCTCGCGACTCACGAAGATGTCGGTCGATGGGACCGCCAGCACCACGGGACCGGCGCGATCGGTCATCACCACGAGGTCGATGTTTCCGACACGCGCCGTCTTCACGCCGTCGCCCGGAGGAAGCTCGACCCGAAACAGATTCTCCGGCGTGACCGGCGACAGGCGGCCATCCGCGAGCGCGCGAATGTCATCGGCCCACCGGTAGGCGTCCTCGAGCTGGTGTGACGCGATGCATACGGAGAAGGGACGCGCGGCTCGCTCGACCGCGAGCGCACGGTACAGCGCGCCCGCCGCGGCGCGATCGGCCGAGCTGGCGGGCTCATCGAGCAGCAGGACGTCGGTCCGCAACGCGAGTGCGCGTGCGACGGCGACGCGCTGTACTTCCCCGTCGGACAACTCGTGACGGCGCCGCGGAAGGAGCGGCTGGAGTCCGAGTCGCTCGACGACGTCTCCGATGATGCCGTTCGCCGCGGTGTGTCCGATATCGCGCACGCGCAGACCGTATTCCAGATTCTCTCGCACCGTGCCACGAAAGAGGACCGGCCGTTGCTCGACGAGTGTCACGCGCCGGCGCAGCGCTGCGGGCGCGCGCCGGGGCACCGCCGTGCCGTTGAACAGCACCTGTCCTTCCGTCGGCGCCTCGAGCAGCGCGAGGAGGCGCAGCAGGGTGCTCTTCCCGGCCCCGTTGTGCCCGACCACCGCAACCGCCCCCGTGCGGGGGATGGTGAACTGCGCGAGGTCGAGCACCACGCGCCCTTCGTAGCGGTGTCGGACGCCCCGCAGCTCAAGCATGGCCGCGTCCCTGGAGTACCTGCAGCGCGATGTTGACGAGGAGTGCCAGGATCAACAGCACCAGGCCGAGCGCGAGCGCGAGCCCGAAGTCGCCCTGCGCAGTGTAGAGGGCGACGGCGGTGGTGAGTGTGCGCGTGGAGCCGCGGATATTGCCGCCCACGATCATGGCCGCGCCGATCTCCGCGACGACCTGACCGAAGGCCGCCGTAATCACCGCGGCGAGCGCGAACCGCGCCTCGCGCGCCACGGTCCACGCGGTCCGCCACGATCCCGCGCCCAGCGTCTCGGCAGTGCGGCGGATGCGTGCGTCGACTCCTTGAATCGCGGCGGCCGACAGGGCGGCGGCGATCGGCAACGCGAGCAGCACGTCACCGACGACGATCGCTTGCCAGGTATAGAGCCAGCCGAGGCCGCCGAGGGGACCGCGGCGGGAGAGCAGGCCGTACAGCAGCAGGCCGACGACGACGGTTGGGAATGCGAGCGCGGTGTTGACCACCGTGAGCGCGGCACGGCGTCCCCAGAAGCGGCGCGTCGCCAGGAAGTAACCGAGCGGCAGCCCCGCTGCGCACGAGATGGCGGTCGCGACGACGGCGACTTTGAGAGTGAGAAGAGCGATCCCGTAGACTTCGGAATCACCCGCGATGAGTAGTCCCCACGCCCGCCGCAAGCCCTCGGCTAGAAAATCCATCCAATGCCGAGACTGATCGAGGGGTGCGTCGTCCAGTCCTTGAGCTGTTGGGTCAGTGGAAGCACGCGTGACCCGTCAGAAGCCAGCGTTGAATCATGGAAGGAGAACGGATACTTGAGACGCCAGAATTGCGCGCGGAGGTCGCCGTTGATCATGACGCGACGCGCGGGATACCACCGCACGCCGGTGGCGAACGCGACCGTCAGCTTGCTGCCGAACTGGTAGCCGCTCCCCGTCGTGTCCCCCGGCGAGTTCACGTCGAACACCATGCCGAGCCCCGTCCCCACGTAGGGCGCGAACCCGTGCCAGGTCTTGCCGCCGGTCAGCCGCAGCTGCATTCCGATCTCTGCCAGCGCGAGATCGGACGTGACCGGTCCGGTCTTGCGAGCGGGGGATGACGAATCGGCGCGGGGATTGATGATGAAGCGATCGCCCTGGAGGTAGGCGCCCGTGAATTGAAAGTGCAGCGACTTACCGGCCGGGATCTCGTAGCGCGCCCCGAACGTCAGGGCGTTGCTCGTGCCCGAGGGTGCAACGCCACGATCCCCGCCCAGGTGGCCGACAAAGAATACCGGACCCGGGTGCAGCAGGATATCGAGATAGGGAGAATGCGCGGGGTCGTGGCCGACCTGACCGTCTGACCGTCGGACTGTCGGACCGATCGACAGGAAGACCGCCCCGATGACCGTCCACAGCACTCGCCTTGACCGTCCAACCGTCCGACCGTCCGACCGTCCGACCATCATGTTTCTCTCAGGTCCTTTCCTGTCATTTCTTGGGGTGGTTCGATGTCGAGCAGACGTAAGATCGTAGGCCCGACGTCACGAAGCGAGCCACCGGTCCGCAGATGCCGTCTGGGGGCACCGTCACCCACCATGACCAGCGGCACGGGATTCGTGGTATGCGCCGTGTGCGGCCCTCCGGTGGCGGGATCGATCATCAGCTCGCAGTTGCCGTGATCCGCCGTCACCAGGACCGTCGCCCCGGCCGTCTCGGCTGTGGTGAGGACTCGCGCTAGGCACTGGTCGACCGTCTCGACCGCCTTGATCGCCGCCGGCAGCACTCCCGAATGCCCCACCATGTCGCCATTGGCGTAGTTGCACAGAATGAAATCGTGCTGCTTCTGCGCAATCGCGTTGCACAACACGTCGGTCACGCCGGGAGCGCTCATCTCGGGCATCAAGTCGTACGTCGCGACTTTCTGCGACGGGACGAGCAGGCGCTCTTCCCCCTTGTACGGAGGCTCATACCCGCCGTTAAAAAAATAGGTGACGTGCGCGTACTTCTCCGTCTCGGCTGTGCGAAACATCGTCTTGCCCTGGTCTGACAGCACTTCCGCGACGATGCGTGACAGCACGATCGGCTCGAACGCGGCGGGGAAGGGGAGCTTCTCGTCGTACCGCGTCATGGTCACGAGGCGCACGCTGGGCCGGCCGCTCACGTCGAAGCCGTCGAAATCGGGGGCGGCCAGGGCGCGCACGATCTGTCGCATGCGGTCGGCGCGGTAATTAAAGCAGAAGATCCCGTCGCCCTCGCGGATCAGGGGCGCGCCGCTGATGACGCGCGGTTTGACGAATTCGTCGGTCTCGCCGGCGGCGTACGCCTGCTGGATCGCGGTGATCGGATCGGGGACCGGCACGCCGATCCCTTTCACCATCGCGTCGTAGGCGAGCTTGGTGCGCTCCCACCGCTTGTCGCGGTCCATGGCGTAGTAGCGACCGATAACTGTGCTGACGGTCGGACGGTCGGACGGTCGGACGGTCTGCAACAGCAGCTCCATGAAGGCGAGGCCGGATTTCGGAGGCGTATCACGTCCATCAAGCCAAGCGTGGATGGCAACGGGTAACTCGTGGCGCCTCGCGAGCTCGATAGCCGCCAAGAGATGCTTATCGAGCGCGTGGACACCACCCGTCCCAATCAAGCCCATCACGTGCAGCGTGCCGTCGTGCCGACGTGTGTCCTCGACCAGCTGCACGAGAGCAGGAATGCGAAGGAACTCGCCAGCATCAATCGACTGCGAGATGCGGACGAGATCTTGAGGCACGACGCGGCCGGCGCCGAGATTCAGATGTCCGACTTCGCTGTTACCGATTTGTCCCTCGGGAAGACCGACGGCGAGACCGGATGCCTCGAGCAGCGTGCGCGACGCGCGATCCCACAGCTTGTGCCACACCGGCGTCCGACCGAGCTCGATGGCATTGCCCTCGCGGCCCGGCCGGAAGCCCCACCCGTCGAGCACGACGAGGACCACCGGAGGGGGGGCGCGCATGCTGCGGGTCGTTGTCATATTGAAGGGGATGCAAGTTAGCCAGATCACTCCTGTGCTACTAGCGGTTCTGAGCCTCGCGACGTCGCAGGCCCGTCCCGTGGCCTCGCAGGGCGGAAACCGTTATCGCGTCAGCGTCGACAATGCCTGGTTCTATCAAGACGTCGCGGGCCGTCGCATCGCGCGACTCGCGCGTGGCGCCATCCTGCCTGGCGGCGCAACGCGCAACGACTGGATGCAGGTCTTGCTCGAAGGCTGGATCTTTTCCACGTCTGTCGGCCCGAGCGATCGGCCCGACTTCGACCTACTGGTGACCCGCTCGCCCAACGAAAACCTCCGCGCCGCGCCGGCGGGACCGATGGTCGCCGAGCTGTCGCAGGGATTCGGACTCAAGCGCGCGTCGCCTGACAGCACCGGCCGGTGGGTGCATGTGACGCGTATCGGCTGGGTGCAGCGCAGCGCGCTGGCGCCCATCGCCGACATCGTCGCGACGCGCACCGCGGACACGTCCCAGGCCTCCGACAGCCAGGCCGTGCGACCCCCAGCCCCCAGCCCCCAGCCCCCAACCCCCACAGACTCGAGCCGCGCCCAACCCATGCGGATGACCACGCTGTATCGCGTGCCGGACGGGCCCGAGGCCGGAACCGTGGCGACCGACACGCCGCTGCGTGTCCTGAGCCGCAACGGCGAGTGGACGCGCGTGCAGTTTGAGGGTTGGGTCAAGGGCGGCGATCTGCAGGTCGCGCCCGCCGGCGTTCTGGTGGGCGTCACGGCTGCGGAGCTGCGCGCCGAGCCGCAGCGCTACGCGGGTCAGGCGCTCCGCTGGAATCTCGAGTTCATTGCGATCCAAAAAGCCGACGAGTTGCGGCCCGACATTCCGAGTGGCTCCTCGTACGTACTCGCGCGTGGGCCGCTGCCCGAACGGGGCTTCGTCTACGTCATCGTTCCCGATGCCAGATTGTCCGCATTCCGCGCGCTCACGCCGCTCGTCACCATGACGATCACGGCGCGGGTGCGAAACGGCCGCAGCCGCTATCTCGGCAACCCGATTGTGGACCTGATTTCGCTGGAGGGAGGCGTCACCCCGTGAACGACCTACTGAACGAGCGCATCCGGCGCAAGCTCGACGTCATGCCCGACGAGCAGGCGTACCAGGTGCTCGATTACATCGAATTCCTCGAGTCGAAGTACTCGCAACGGGCCGCCGGGGCTCCCGCGTTCCAGAAGGTCGCGGAAACGCTGGAAGACACGATGCGCGCGGGCCGCGTGCCGATCACCATCATTCGGGGGACGATGGATGCCGTCGGAAAGGCCGGCCGGTTCTTGGAGGGCCTGGCCGCGGCCGGGAAAGCCGCGGTCGACGAGGCCAAGAAGAAGCAGGTCGACAAACAGGTTGAGGAAACGAAGCCCCCCCAGTAACTTCCGAGATGGGAACCTTCCGACCCGACGTCGCCCTCACCTTTGACGACGTCCTGCTCGTGCCCAGTCACTCGACTGTGCATCCCCGCAATGTCGCCGTCGCCAGCCGCTTCACCCGCGCCATTCCTCTGCACATCCCGATTGTGTCGGCGGCCATGGATACCGTGACCGAGGCGGAGATGGCGATGGCCATGGCGCGCCTGGGCGGCATCGGCGTGATCCACAAGAACATGCCGATTGATCGTCAGGCGGCCGAAGTGGATCGCGTCAAGCGCAGCGAGTCGGGGATGATCATGAACCCCATCACCCTCGGCCCGGACCGGCCGCTCCGGGAAGCGCAGCAGCTGATGCTGCGCTTCAAGATCTCGGGCGTGCCGATCGTGGATGGCGCGGGCAAGCTGGTCGGCATCATCACGAATCGCGATCTGCAGTTCGAGCGCGAGCTCGACCGTCCGATCCGCGACGTGATGACCAAAGACAAGCTCGTGACCGCGCCGGTCGGCACGACCCTGGACGAAGCCGAGCGCATTCTCGCCAGGCATCGCATCGAGAAACTGCCGGTCGTGGACAAGCAGGGCCTCCTGAAGGGTCTCATCACCATCAAGGACATCTTCAAGCGCCGCCAATATCCGGACGCCAACAAGGATCAGCACGGCCGGTTGCGCGTCGCCGCCGCCGTCGGCGGCACTCAGGACGCGCGGGCCCGCGCCCAGGCGCTGCTCGATGCCGGCTGCGACGTGATCGTCATCGATTCAGCACACGGTCACAGCCAGGGGGTGCTGGACACCGTCGCGTGTTTGCGCGAGGCCTTCCCCGATGCGCAGCTCGTCGCCGGCAACATCGCGACCGAATCGGGAGCGCGCGCGCTCGTCGAGCGCGGGGTCGATGCCGTGAAGGTAGGCGTGGGCCCTGGGTCGATCTGCACGACCCGTGTCGTCACCGGCATCGGGGTCCCGCAGATCACCGCCATCGTGGACGCGGTGCGGGGCGCCGGCGACATCCCGGTGATCGCCGACGGCGGCATCAAGTATTCCGGTGACGCTGTCAAGGCACTGGCTGCCGGCGCCGCGAGCGTCATGATGGGGTCGATGCTGGCCGGGACCGAGGAGAGTCCGGGCGAGTCGTTCCTGCTCGAAGGGCGGCGGTTCAAGGTCATCCGCGGGATGGGCAGCCTGTCGGCCATGGAAGAGGGCTCCGCGGACCGCTATTTCCAGGAAGGCGAAGTCTCCCTGCAGAAGCTCGTCCCCGAGGGGATCGAAGGGCGCGTACCCTACCGTGGCCCGGTCGCCGACGTCGTCTATCAGCTGGTTGGCGGGCTGCGGAGCGGAATGGGGTATTGTGGGGTATGTGACATCGCTGCACTACGGACGGAAACAGAGTTCATTCGGATAACGACTGCGGGGCTGCGTGAATCGCACCCGCATGATGTCGTGATTACGCGTGAGGCGCCGAACTACAGCTTGTAGCACTGCTCCGTTTCCGTCCGAGGTCGCATGAACGTCCTGGTTCTAGCCGTGTTCACACCGGCTCTTGCGCTTCAAACACCCGACACGACGCAGCGGCATCCGAGTCTGGAGCGCTACACGATCGACGTCGCCACGCTGGCGCGCGACGGCGTGCCACGCACGCTGACCGACGTATTGGCCAGCCAGGTGCCAGGCCTGCTGGTGACTCCAGGGTCTGGTTTGAATGGGAGTGGCGCTCGTATCCGGTTCGCAGGGGTGCAGTCGCTCCTGGCCGATGCGCCGCCGCTTGTCTTCCTCGATGGCATGCGCATTGATGCGCGCGAGGATGACTCGCAGTTGGTCCGACCAGGGCCGTCGCGGCTCGACGATATCCCGCTCGAAGATGTCGAAACGATCGAGGTGCTGCGGGGGCCTGGGAACACGGCGATCTACGGTCAAGGCGCCGCCGGCGGAGTGATTCTGATTCACTCAAAGGAAGGTCTGTCCGGTCGTGTCCGTGCAGCGGGCTTTGTACAAGGGGCAATGCAGTCCATCCCGTCGCGCTGGCCGGCGAATTACGGCGGGGTGGATCTCGATAACCCGGATCAAGATCTGCGAACCGGCGGCTGCGACCTGCAGGCGCAAGCGCTGGGAAGGTGCGTCCAGGATTTTGTCCAGCGCTTCAACCCGCTCGTCCAGCGCAATCCATTTTCTGCGATCCCGTACCGACAGCTCGGCTTGAGTGCAACCGGTGGCCCGACCTGGGCTGCGTTTCGGTTGTCGTCAACGTTCGACGGCGAACCCGCCACCTACCATATCCCCTCGGTCACCTGGTCGGATGACGTCCGTCAGTGGAATCTCCGGGCGAGTGGAGCGTTCCATCCCTGGCATAACGTGGACCTTGGTCTGAGCATCGCGCGAACGGCGAGCGGTGTGCACTTGCCAATGTACGCGCCGATCTCCGCAGCACTTCTGGGTCCGAGCGACAGTACGGCGTTTAGCTGGAACCAGGTCGGCATACCGGCGGGCACGCAGACCGTCGGCCGCACAATGGTGAATCTGCAGGGACGGGCCCGCCCGACCTCCTGGCTCATACTGCAGGCCACGCTCGGTTTCGATGAGCTCCTGCAGCGCGAGGAGCAGATCATCTCACCGCTGGTGAGCAGCACGGGCAGACGGCAGGGCGGCGAACACACGCTCCGTTTGAGTGCGACCGTGCCCAATGTGACGTTGCGAGGCGTTCGATTTACGTCGACGCTCGGAGTCGAACGGATCAAGGATCACGGCGACCAGTCACGGTCGATCGTTCAACCCAACCTGTCGTCGTTCGCAGAGAATCCCGTCGAATTGCGGTGGATCGGTCTCTACGGTATGGAGCAAATTGCATTCCGGGATCGCCTTGTCCTGACCGGAACGCTACGGCACGACTGGGTTCACGGACACGCGTTCGGTGAGTTCGCCACCGGCGGGACGCATCCGAGTATCGCATTCGACTGGATCGCTCGACCCGAGCGGAACGGCGTGTTGGGACAAATCGCCGTCCGGGCCGCGTACGGCTCGTCGGCTGCGGCCCCGGCGAGACTCATCGAAACGTTTACGATCGTGCCGCCCATTGGTCAAGGTTCCGCGCCCCCGCCCCCACTCAAAGCCGAGCAGACGCGCGCCTTCGAGGCCAGCGTGGAGGCGACGGGGCTCGCGGCGCGTGTACGCGCGCAACTGTCGGTCTACGATTCGCGTTCTCAGGCGATCGAGCCGTTGCCTCCGTCGATTCCGAGTGGCGGTCCCAACCCATTGTACCTGTCCGGAGCGGTGATTGGAAATCGTGGCGTTGTTGCCTCGGTAATGGGGACCCTCATTGACCGCTCCGACCTCGGCTGGGATCTCCGCCTGTCTCTCTGGGGCAACCGCAACCGCCTGCTCGAGTGGCCCGGCCCACCGATCTTTTTCTCCGCGAGTGGACTCGGGTCGACTGGGCAACTCACGGCGGTGGGGTACCCGACCGGGGGGTATTGGGCTCGCCCCGTGACGGGCTTCAGCGACGCGAACGGCGATGGCATCATCGCGTTCAATGAAGTCACCTTCAGCGCGGCGTCCCAATCCCAATGGATGGGAACACCGTATCCCACCCAAGGCGCCGCACTGAGCACGTCGTGGCGGTTGGGCCGTCGAGTCCGTTTGTCGACCCTGTTCGATTATCGAGCCGGCCAAACGCTGTACAATCGCATCGCCGAGTTTCGCTGTGAGCGATCGGTCTGTCGGGAACGCAACGATCCCGCAACGCCTCTCGCCGCGCAGGCGACGGCAATCGCAGCCGCGTATGGCGTCACACCATACGGCTATTACGAGGATGCCGACTACCTGAAGCTGCGCGAGCTTGCGCTCGCGTTCGACGTCCCGGATCGGGTCGCCGCCGCGGTGGGCGCGCACAACGCCACTATCGTGTTTGGGGGGCGCAACCTCGCGACCTGGACCAAGTACTCCGGGGCAGATCCGGAAGCCGGCAGCTATGGCACATCGCCGATTGGCGTTCCGACAATCATCGCTGACTTTGGAACGGTCCCGACCGCGCGCGTGTGGACGTTACGCGTTAGCCTTTCATACTGATCGTTTACGCCTTCCTCTATTGACAGATCGCCGCCCCCGGCGAACCTTGGGGCGGTCCGCGCCGTCGATTCGTCACCTTCGCGAACGGGGTTCGCATGAATCTGTTTCGCCGGAAAAGCGTCACCGACTTGCAGGCGGAAGCGCTCAGCGATCACAGCCTCAAGCGAGCCCTGGGGGCGTTGAACCTCACGCTGCTCGGCATTGGCGCGATCATCGGAACCGGCATCTTTGTTCTCACCGGAACGGTTGCCGCGTTGAACTCGGGTCCGGCGGTCGTCCTGTCCTTCACGCTCGCCGGCGTGGCCTCCATCTTCGCCGCGCTCTGCTATTCGGAGTTCGCATCGCTGGTGCCGATGGCGGGAAGTGCTTATACCTACGGCTACGCGACACTGGGAGAGTTTGTCGCGTGGGTCATCGGCTGGGACCTAGTGCTTGAGTATGCGCTCGGTGCCGTGACCGTCGCGATCGGCTGGTCAGGTTACGCGGTGTCGTTCCTGCACGACGTCGGGATCAACATCCCCTGTTCATTGTCCGCCGCCCGCGGCACCTTGGTCGCCTGCCAGGACGGTACCCAAGTGACCGCCGTCTTCAATCTCCCCGCCGTCATCATCATCGCCATCGTGACCACTCTGCTCGTGATCGGCATCAAGGAGTCGGCCAACGTCAATAACGTGATCGTGTTCATCAAGGGGGCGGTCGTCGTCCTTTTCATTATCGCCGCTGCGCACGCGATCAACCCCGCGAACTGGCACCCTTTCATTCCACCGGCTGAGGGCGCGGGCAAATTCGGCTGGAACGGCGTGATGGCGGGCGCCGGAATTGTGTTCTTCGCCTACATCGGATTTGACGCCGTCAGCACGGCCGCCCAGGAAGCGAAGAACCCGCAGAAAGACATGCCGATCGGCATTATCGGATCGCTGTTGATCTGCACGCTGCTGTACATCCTGGTGTCCGGAATCGCGACCGGCGTCGTGCCGTTCCGTGAGCTCAACGTGCCCGATCCGATCGCCGTCGCTGCCGATCGCGCCGGTCTCGGCTGGATGGCAACGTTGATCAAGCTCGGTGCCATCGCGGGACTTTCATCCGTGATTCTGGTCATGCTTCTCGGGCAGTCCCGCGTCTTCTACTCGATGTCGCGCGACGGCCTCTTGCCGCCGGTCATAAACCGGATCCACCCAAGATTTCAGACGCCATACATCACGTCGATCGTGACGGGCGTCGTCGTGGCGTTTTTCTCAGCCATTCTGCCGATCCGCGACGCCGCGAGCCTCGTGTCGATCGGCACGTTGCTTGCCTTCGTCATCGTGTCGATCGGGATTCTCGTCCTGCGGCAGCGCGAACCCAACCTGCCGCGTGTGTTCCGAACGCCCGCGGTGTGGCTGGTCGCGCCGCTGGGAGCGTTGTCTGCGCTCTACCTGATGGTCAGCCTGAGCGGCCGCACGTGGGCACGACTGGGCATCTGGTTCGTGATCGGTCTCTTCGTGTACTTCCTGTACGGCGTACGCCACTCGCGCTTGGCGGCGGGGAGTGCCGGCGGACCCCGAGCGCAGACCCCTCGCCCTCCCGTCCCGCCGAGCCGCTAGTAGCGCATTCGCGCGTGCTGCAACCCGATCCAAAGAGCTAGATTAGGGTCGGGTTGCGGCAGGCGACGAGCGGTAACGCGGTTATCTTCCCGAGCATGAACGCGAACGGCGTTCCCGTTCCACCGGATCGTGCCCAGGCGGCTCGCGACGTGGCGGCGGCGCTCACCAGCGCCCGCCACGTCGTGTTGACGACGCACGTCAACGCCGACGGCGACGGCGTCGGCAGCGAGATCGGGTTGTGGCATCTGCTGCGCGCCCGCGGTGTCTCGGTGATCATCGCCAATCCCACGGAGATTCCCGAGCGTTTCCACTTCCTGATTCCCGCTGGTGCCGATGCGAGCGACCGTGCGGTACGTGAAATCGAGCGCGCCGATCTCGTGGCATCGCTGGACATCGGAGACCTCAGCAGGCTCGGCAACCTGGCGGCGGTGATCAATAAGCGACAGCCACCCCTTGTCTGCATCGATCATCATGTCGGGCCGGTGAAACTGCCCCCAGGTCCCTGCCTCATCGCGCCGGAAGCGACCGCCACCGCCGAGCTCGTCTTCGATCTGGCGAACGTGGCCGGCTGGCCGCTCACCGCGGAAATCGCGCAGGCGCTCTACGTGGGGCTGCTCACCGATACTGGCGGATTCCGTTTCTCGAACACGACGGCGCGCGCCCTGCGAGTCGCCGCGGCGCTGCTCGAGAAGGGTGTCGACCCCGAATCGATCTACGCGTCGGTCTATGCGAGCGCGCCGGAAGGTCGGGTGCGGCTGCTCGCCGAGGTGCTGCAGACCCTGGTCGTAGAGCCGGAGGTCGGGCTGGCGTGGGTAAGCGTGCCGGCGGACGCGCTGCGCCGTCACGAGGTGACCGCCGATGATCTCGACGGCATCGTCGAATTCCCGCGCTCGATTGCCGGGGTCCGCATGGCACTCCTGTTCCGGTACATCGGCAATGGCCGCGTCAAAGTTTCCTTTCGCTCGATGGGCGAAGTGGACGTCGCGGCGCTCGCCCACGAGTTCGGTGGTGGCGGCCATCATCGCGCCGCGGGCGCGTCATTGCCGGGCACCATGGCGGAAGTGGAGGAGAAGGTGCTGCGCGTCGCGCGTGCGTTCCTTGCCAATGGCCAGCCCGCGTGAGCGAACTGACGATCAAAACTGACGTCGAGCGGGCGCTGGGCGGAATTACGAGTCCGCGCCACGGCCGCGATATCGTCGCGGCCGGGATGGTGAAGGACGTCACGGTCGACTCCGCCGGCGTGGTCACGTTCACCTTCGTGCTCACGCGCGAAGATCCCGGGTCGCTCGCGCGCCAGGCGCGCAAGGCGGTCGAAGGCGTTCCCGGCGTGACGGGTGTGAAGATGAATGTCGTCGACTCGGCCGACGGCGGAGGGGGGGCCCGACCGGCCGCCCGGGCGTCCGGTCGTCCGCCCGCCGCTCCTCCAGCGCCACCGACACCCGACGAAATGCCGTCGCTCGGCAAGGTTCTCGCGATTTCGAGTGGCAAGGGCGGGGTCGGGAAATCGACCGTGTCCGCGAACCTCGCCGCGGCGCTGGCGCGTGACGGGCACCGCGTCGGTCTGATGGACGCGGACATCTATGGGCCCAACATCCCCCGCATGTTCGGCCTCAGCGGCAAGCCCGAAGTTCAGGGCGGGAAGATCCAGCCGCTCGAGGCGCACGGCGTGAAGCTGATGTCGCTCGGATTCATCGTGGAGCGCGACGCCCCCGCGATCTGGCGCGGCCCGATCATCATGAAGATCATCACGCAGTTCATGCACGACGTGGCGTGGGGCGAGCTGGATTACTTTCTCGTCGACCTGCCCCCGGGCACCGGCGACGCCCAGCTCTCGCTTACCCAGATCGTCCGGTTGCATGGCGCGCTCATCGTAACGACGCCGCAGGAGATGGCCGTCGGCGATTCACTGCGCGGCGCGAAGATGTTCGAGCGCGTCGGTGTCGGCGTGGTCGGGATTGTCGAGAACATGAGCTACTTCGTCTGCCCCGATTGCCATGCGCGGTCGGAAATCTTCCTGGCGGGCGGCGGCAGCCGTCTGGCCGCTGAGCTGGGCGTGCCGCTCCTGGGACAGATTCCCTTACAGGCCGGCATGGCGGAGCTCGCCGATCGCGGCGAGCCGATTGTCGTGAGCCAGCCGGAGTCGCCGGCCGGTGTGGCGCTGCGCGAGCTGGCCCGGACGGTCATTACACGCACGGCAGGGCTCGCTCCCGCCATTCCGATCACGGCGCCGCGCTGACGTGCCGGCGCTCGTCGCGATCGCGTTGCTGGCGCTCCAGGGCACGCCACGCCCAGCCCTGCGCACCGGTCTCGACACGCTGTATAGCGGAGATTTCGAACGCGCGGCGACCTACTTCGCGGCGTTGGCCGCCCACGAACCCGCCGATCCCGCGCCGGTCGTCTTCCAGGCGGGCGCCTACATCTGGTGGGCCGCGGCGCTCGACTCCGCCGACTTCGCGCTGTTACGCATCGACTCGCTTCTCGGCGTAGCGATCGCGCGCGCCCGCGCGTCGGGCGCCGCCACGGATTTCTGGCTGGCCACGGCGCTCGGCTATCGGGCCCGCCAGCGCGAGGAGCATGGGCACGGCTTCAGCGCGGCGAAGGACGCGAAAGCGATGCGCGACATCTATCGTCGGCTGCTCGCGGCGGATTCCTCTTGCACGGATTGCTATCTGGGATTGGGCGTCTACGACTACGGGCTGGCGCGCGCGGGCGCGTTTGCCCGCTTGCTTGCGCGCCTCATCGGTTTGGGCGGCGGTAACGCGGAACGGGGGATTCGCTACATGCGCCGCGCGGCGCATGACGGCGATCTGGCGAGCGTCGAGAGCACATGGGTGCTGGCCGCGGCGTTGCTGCGTGAGGCCGCGCGCGATCCTGCCGGGCGCGACGTCCTGGAGCGCGAAGCGCGCGGCTATGTCGAAGGACTCGCCGCGCGCTATCCCCGCAATCCGGTGTTTCAACGCTTCCTGCGGGAAGTGCCCGCCAGAACCTCAGCGGCCGAACTGCTGGGAGCGCCGGCTCGCGCTGCCACCGCGGCGGCTTCCGGACCGCCGCCGATCGGGCCGAGTGAGCGCGGCGAGCTTGCCGAGCATGTTATGCACGTGGCTCTTCACGGTATTCGTCGAGATGTTCAGTTGCCGCGCAATATCCTTGTTGCCGAGTCCCGCCGTGATCAGATCCCTGATCTCCTGCTCCCGCTTCGTCAGCCGGACGGCGACCCCCTGGCGCCTATCGAATAGGTGCCTGCGCTCGGACGAGACCCTACGCTCCACACGGCGAGTGACCCAGGCCACGGTCCCCCCCCTTTTTGGGCGTAATCTATTTTGGGATGGGAACTAGGACATTCATCGGGGGGATTAGTTGATTCATGCAGAATCGCTCTTTTAGCTTAGGCCAGATGAACCAGTCCGTGCGGCGGGTGGCGCTGTTGTTCGGCCTCGCCGCTGTCTACTATTTCGCCGCGAAGCTCGGGCTCCGATTCGCATACATCAACAGTTCGGTCACCACGATCTGGCCGCCCGCCGGTATCGCGCTCGCCGCCTTCGTGCTGCTCGGCTACGGCGTCTGGCCCGCGATCCTCGCCGGCGCGTTCTTCGCGAATATCAG
>QHUF01000304.1 GCA_003221075.1 Gemmatimonadota bacterium | reverse complement strand
CGGAAAGATTTCCCGGCGACGCGCGGAACGAGTTTGGCGGTGTCGGCCGACTTGTTCAACACGTTCAACTGGTGGAGCTACAGCTACAACAACGACGGGACGATCTCAGGACCCGTTAATGATCCGCGCCGATTCCAGGTCGGCGTGGAGCTGGGATTCTGACGGGACGCCGTAGTCGTTTCACTGCCGTCGTCTTTGCCCTGGCCCTCGGAGGCTGTGCTGGTAACTCCGGGGGCCCGGGCGTCGCTCCCGATACCGCCGCCTTCCTCGATACCCTGCAGCACAAAACCTTCAACTTCTTCTGGGACCTGACGCCGCCGACGAACGGCCTCACCCCGGACCGCTGGCCCACCGCGTCGTTCTCGAGCATCGCCGCGGTCGGCTTTGCGTTGACGGCGTACCCAATAGGCGTAGAGCACGGTTGGATCACTCGCGCCGAGGCCTCAGGCCGCACACTCAAGACGCTGCAGTTCTTCTGGACCGCCCCGCAGGACTCCGCCGGCCCGAACACCACCGGGTACCGCGGCTTCTTCTATCATTTTCTCGACATGCAAACCGGCCGCCGCTTCCAGACGGTCGAGCTGTCCACGATCGACACCTCGCTGCTGCTCGCCGGCATCCTGTTCGCGCAAAGCTATTACGATCGCAGCGACACGACCGAGCGGCAGATCCGCGCGCTCGCCGATTCGATCTACTTCCGCGTCGATTGGAAATGGGCCGAAGCGCGGCCGCCCGCGGTGAGCATGGGCTGGCACCCGGAAAACGGGTTCATCAACGCGGACTGGATCGGCTACAACGAGGGGATGATCCTCAACATCCTCGCCCTCGCCTCGCCGACGCATCCGGCGGACTCGGCCGCGTGGAGCGCGTGGGTCAGCGGCTATCAGTGGGGCACGTATTACGGCCAGAGCTTCGTCCAGTTCGCGCCGCTCTTCGGACACGAGTACTCGCACGTGTGGATCGATTTCCGGAACATCAAAGACGCGTACATGCTGGGGAAGGGGATCGATTACTTCGAGAACTCGCGCCGTGCGACGCTCTCACAGCGCGCGTACGCGATCGCGAACCCGGGCGCCTGGGTCGGCTACACCGGCAACCTCTGGGGACTGACCGCATGCGACGGCCCCGCGAACAAGACCCTCACGCTCGCCGGCCGCAGCCGCCAGTTCCATACGTACTCCGCCCGCGGCGCGGCGCTCGGCGACGAGCGCGACGACGGCACGCTCTGCCCGACGGCCGTGGGCGGCGCGGCGCCGTTTGCGCCCGAGTTCACGATCCCCGCGCTGCTCGCGATGCGCACCACGTACGGCAATCACCTCTTCTCGACTTACGGCTTCCTCGATGCCTTCAATCCCACGTTCACCGCGACTGGCCAACAAGAGACGGGTACGGTAGATCCGACGCTCGGCTGGTTCGACGTCGATTACCTCGGCATCGATCAGGGGCCGATTCTGGCGATGGTCGAGAACTTCCGCACCGATTTGGTGTGGCGCGTGATGCGGGGGAATGCGCACATTATCCGCGGGCTCAAGCGCGCTGGGTTTACTGGTGGATGGCTTCCCTAGATGTCTGCGCTGCTCGACGCGCTTGCCGGTCTTCCAAATGCCGCCGAGCCCGTTTCGGGCTGGATTACCGGCGGTCAGCCAACCGAGCAGCAGCTCAGAGCCTTCAAGGCCGCGGGCGGCCAGGTCGTGCTCGACAATCGCGACCCGATGGAGCCTCGGCCCTTCGATGAGCCGGCAACCGTACGCGCTGATGGTCTGGAGTACATCAGCGTTCCGATCGTCCACGGCGCCGTCACGACCGCCACAATGAAGCAGATGCATAGCACGTTGAAGTGGCTGGAAGGGAAAAAGGTGTTGCTGCACTGCTCATCGGGAAACAGGACGGCAGCCGCGCTAATCCCCTATATGATGATCGAGAAAAAGATGGAACAGGAAGATGCGGTTGATTTGGCAATGAGCATTGGCTTGCGAAGCGCGGAGTTAATGGAAATCGCTGTGCAATATGCGAGCGGGTTGTCCGGTTGACGGTGGTCTGTGAACCGCGGTGCGTCTATTGCCTAGTCTTTGCAGGTCCTAAGCCTTGGGTTCCTCCCGACCGCCAGCATATCGGTGCCAGTACATCCTCATCTCCGAGATCTTTCCGTCCTTAGTTTCACAGAAGATTGCCCCACGCGCATCAACTTGTTCCCCAGTTCTACGGCGGCGGAATGTGCAGCGGAACTCCGTCGCAAACCACGGTCCCGCCGCGTAAATCTCCCCTGAGGAGAAGTCGGTTTCAGCCTGATACAGCGGGATATCCTTCCAGTACGCCCGGATCGCGGCCATCCCGCGATCTGGGTTACTGAATGGCGTCTCGAGAAACACCGCGTCTTCCGTGAACACGGAGCAGATCGCGTCGACGTCACCCCGCTCCCACCCCTTGCCGAACGTGTCGATCAGGACTCGAAAGGTCTCATTCATGGGGCCCCAATATAGCCGTTCCGGGTATCAGGCTTCGGACGTAATGTCCTTACCATTATCACGGAGGTGCACGATGCTGAAGCGAACCCTCGCAGCTGCGGCGTTGCTCGCGATGTGCGCGCTGCCGCTCGCAGCCCAACAGCAGAAGCCCGCGGCGAACGCCGGCAACGACATGTCGCTCACGGGCCAGGTGATCGACGTCAATTGTTACACCACCATGGGCGCCTCCGGCGCCGGACACAAACAGTGCGCCGCCGGCTGCGCCAAGGCGGGTGTCGCGCTCGCGATTCTGAGCGCGGACGGCACGATCTACATGCCGGTCAGCTCCAAGCCCGCAGACCCGCAGAACGCGCGTCTCGAGCCGTTCGCCGAGAGCCAGGTGAAAATCACCGGCGTCCATCGCATGGAGCACGGCATGCACACGATCGAGATCAAGACGATCGCAGCCGCCACCTGATGCGCGGCCCGCCGGGGGCGGGGACAGCGGCCGCGGCGCTCGGATTATTGGCCCTCACCGCCTGTCATCCCGCCCCCAGCGGATTCACCCTCCTCTTCCTGGGCCGCTCCCCCGCGGCCCGCGTCGGTAGCCTCTCGTGGGCGCCCGACCCCGACCACAGCCGGCTCGTGGCCTTCGACGGCACGCTGCACGTCGTCCGCACGATCGCCGATCCGCGGCTCGCCACGCCCATGGCCCTCGCGGCGCTCCATGGCCGGCTGCTCGTCACGGAGCGCACCGGCGAAGGGGTTGTGTTCGACACCGCCGGCAAACCGGTGCGGGAGTGGCAGAGCCCGTTTCCCGCCTCGCTGTACGCCACCGGGGAGGGGGCCGATCGGATCGTCGCTGCGCGCTCTCCCTACCTGGTCCAGTTCGTCGGCGAGGATGGCAGCCAACCGCTGCTGTGGCTCCTGGACACGCTCGGCCGCCCGAGCCACGGATTGGGCGTGATCCACGTCCCCGACGGCGCCTACCTGGCCCAGCTCGCGAACGCAGGAGCGGTGGCGGTCGGGCAGGACGGCTCGATCTATTTCGCTCCCCTGGTGCGCGATGAGATCCTGAAGCTCGACCCGACGGGCGCGACGGTGTGGCGCACCCAGCGCGGATTGTTCCGTGAGGAGCCCGACCCGCATTTCCTGCCTCCGAAGGGGCGCGAGATTCGGGTCGCGGATGCTCTCGTGAACATCGCCGTATCGGTCGGGCCGGATGGACGTCTCTACGTGCTCGGCGCCGAAGATTCGGCGGCGACGCGCCTGCGCCTCGACGTGCTGGACCCGGCGAGCGGCCGCATCGTCACGACCCGCGCCCTCGGGACGCGGGCCACGGCGGTCGCGGTGGACCACCGCGGTACGATCCGCGTCCTCGATCCCGACCGTCTGCTCGCGCAAACTCCCACACTCGGGCGCGATCTGTTCGTGCCCGCCTTCGTGCTTCCTGATCTCGCCGGCAAGACGGTGCGGCTCGAGGATTACCGCGGCAAGGTCATGCTCGTCAACTTCTGGGCATCGTGGTGCGGGCCGTGCCGTGAAGAGTTCCCCCATATGGCCGACCTGTACAAGAGCTTCGGCCGCGACCGGTTCGATATCGCGGCAATCTCCGACGATGTGGATCCCGGCAAGATGCGCGCGTTCGTCGCCGAGTTCCGGCCGCCCTTTCCGATTGTCGTCGGCGGCGGCCGGATGAAGGCAACCTATCACTACCGCGGGCTACCCTACTCTGTGCTGCTCGACAAGCAGGGACGCATCATCGAGCGCATCTTTGGGTTCGGCGGCGAGGCCGAATTCCAGCACCTGCGCCAAACCATCGCGAAAGAGATCCATGCTGACACTGTTGCTGTTCCTTAGCCTCCAGTCCCCAGCCCCCAACCCCCAGTCCCCAGGTGACTGGCCCGCGTATGGCCGCGATCCCGGCGGCGCGCGCTTTTCGCCGCTGACGCGAATCACACGTGCCAACGTTGGGCAGCTGCAGGTCGCATGGACGTATCACACCGGTATGCCCGACATGTCGAGCATGTCGCACCGGCCGCCGGCGCTCGAAGTCACCCCGATCGTGGTGGACGGCACGATGTACGTGATCACGCCGACCGGCATCGTCGCCGCGCTCGATCCTGCCACCGGCACCGAGCGCTGGCGCTACGACGCGGGCGTGAACCCGCATCGCGGCTACGGCGACTTCGCGAGCCGCGGCGTCGCGTTCTGGAGAGACCCCCTCTCCGGAACGGAGAGGGGGACGGGGGGTGAGGCCTGTGCCCGGCGCATCATCGCCGCGACGATCGACGCGCGGCTCATCGCCCTCGATGCGGCGACAGGAAAGCCTTGCACGGGCTTCGGATCGGGCGGCGCAGTCGATCTGCGAACGGGGCTGCGGGCCGCCCCGGACGAGTTCGCGTTTTATGAGGTGACGTCCCCTCCCGCCGTCGTGGGAGACCTCGTCATCACCGGATCGGCGGTCGCGGACAACACCAACCTGGCGCCGGCGAGCGGCGAAGTGCGCGCCTTCGATGCGCGCACCGGTGCGGTCAAGTGGACGTTCGATCCAGTACCCCAGGACTCAACCGATCCGGCGTTCAAGACCTGGCTGTACGGCTCCGCACGGCTGGTCGGCGCTGCCAACGTCTGGTCCGTGATTGTCGTCGATCCCGAGCGCGACCTCGTGTTCCTTCCGACGTCGAGTCCAGCGCCCGATTATTTCGGCGGGATGCGCCTGGGCGACGACCGCTACGCCAGCTCGATTGTGGCGCTGCGCGCCTCCACGGGTAAGGTCGTGTGGCATTTCCAGACCGTGCACCACGACCTCTGGGACTTCGACAACGCCGCTCCGCCCACGCTCGTCACCGTGACACACGATGGCGCCAGGATCCCGGCAGTCATCCAGACCGGGAAGTCCGGGATGCTGTACATCCTCGACCGCACGACCGGGACGCCGATCTTCCCCGTGGAAGAGCGGCCGGTCCCGGCGAGCAGCGTTCCCGGCGAAGTCGCATCTCCGACGCAGCCCTTTACGGCTGTTACGCCGCCCCTCGTCCCGCTCCGGTATACCGCGGACGACGCCTGGGGGCCGACACCCGAGGCCAAGGCCGCCTGTCACGACTTCCTGGCCGCGCTGCGCAACGACGGACCGTTTACGCCACCCAGCATGCAGGGCACGATCTCACAGCCCGGCAACGTCGGCGGCGCCCATTGGGGCGGAGTGGCTATAGATGAAAGGCACGGTCTCGCCGTCGTGCCGGTCAATCGCGTCCCCGCCATGGTGCAGCTCTTCGTGGCTCACAGCTTCAACTTCGACAGCTCCAAGACCGCCGATGCGGCACACGGACTGACGGACTTTGAGTACACCAACATGCGCGGCACGCCGTACCTCATGCGCCGGCGCATCATCTTGGGTCCCACTGGGCTGCCCTGTACGCCGCCCCCTTTCGGCGCGCTTGTCGCGGTGAGCCTCAGCACGGGCGGCATCGTCTGGAACGTGCCGTTGGGCACGATGGGCGGCTTCCCGGGCTCCCTGAATCTTGGCGGTCCGATCGTGACGGCGGGTGGAATTGTCTTCATCGGCGCGACGCTCGAGCACGCGTTTCGGGCGTTCGATGTCGAGACCGGTCGCGAGCTCTGGAAAGCCGACCTGCCGGCGGGCGCGCGCGCCACGCCGATGACCTACGAGGCGGGCGGGCGGCAGTTCGTCGTCATCGCCGCCGGTGGCGGCGGCCCGTTCGGTGCCGGTGACGCAATCATCGCGTTTGCACTCCCGCGCGAGCGTCCCTAACCTTGAGCGTGCCAGTCCCTAGCCCCCAGTCCCCAATCCCCGTCGTCATCGATACTGATCCGGGGATTGACGACTGTCTCGCGCTTCTCCTCGCTCTCAATTCCCCGGAACTCGACGTCCGCGCTATCTCGATCTCCTACGGCAACACCGTGGTCGAGAACGCGTACCGTAACGCCGTCGAGATCCTGCGCAAAGTGAAGCAGCCCGTCCCCGTTCGCGTCCCGCTGGGCATCGGCGCCCGGCGGCCACTCAAACGCCAGCTGCAGGTGGCGGACGATACGCATGGCCCCAGCGGACTCGGCTACGCCGAAGTGCCGCCTGCGGGCGTGATTCTCGACTACGTCCGGCCGCTCGAGCGGCTGCTCGCGGCGCAGCGCGAGCCCGTGACACTCGTGACGCTCGGCCCCGCCACCAGCCTGGCGCGCGTGCTCCGCGCGAATCCCGGTTTGGTTCGCGACAAGGTCAGCCGCCATGTGGCCATGATCGGGAACATCGAGGCCGCGGGAAATCAGACGCGCTTTTCCGAATTCAACGCCTGGTGCGACCCCGAGGCGCTCGCGACGGTGCTCGCCGCCGAAATTCCGACCGAGATGATCGGGCTCGACGTGACGCGGAAGGTCGTGATCAAGGGGAGTGAAGTCGAACGGCTCGCTCAGCAGTCGCCCTGGCTGCATGACGCGCTGCGCTTTTACGTCGAGTTCCACAAGAAGCGCGAGGGATTGGACGGCGCGGTCATCAACGACGTTCTCGCCATCGCGTACCTCCTCCAACCCGAGGTGCTGACATTCAGCGACCTCCGCCTGACGGTGGACCTGGATGACGGCCAGAGCCGGGGTCGCACGAAGCTGAATCCCAAAGGCTCGTTTGCCCGCGTCGCGATGGAAGTGCATCCGCCTCCGGTACGGCGGCTGCTGTTCGAGCGCGTGCTGGCCGGTGCGCTCGTCGAGGAGGCGATGGCGTGACGATTCCCCGCAAGGTTGCCGTGATCGGCGCCGGCGACATCGGCATCGGCTGGGCCGCGTTGTGCGCCTCGGCGGGATGGCCGGTCGCGATCTTTGACTTGAACCCCGGGACCATGGAGCGCGCGTCGATCGAAGTCGAGCGGCGCACGCGCGCACTCGTGGCCCTCGATCGCGCGCCGGAGAGCATCGTGGAGCGCGGCCTCACGGAGCTGGTGCGCGCACAATTCCTCTCCGAAGCGGTCGGGGATGCCGATTGGATCATCGAGGCGATTCACGAGGACGTCGCGGCGAAGCAAAAGCTCCTCGTCGGCATCGAACAACAGGCGGGTGACGACGCGCTGATCAGCTCGTCTTCGAGCGGCCTGCCGCCGACGGAGATCTTCGGCCGCATGCGCCGGCTCGACCGCTGCCTCGTCACCCACCCGCTGAATCCGCCGGAGCTGATTCCGCTCGTCGAGGTCGTGCCGGAAAGCCGGACGTCGGCAGCCAGCATGAGTCGCGCGGTCGAGTATCTGCGGTCCCTCGGCCGCTTCCCGATCGTCCTCAAGAAGTCGATTCCCGGCTACGTGGTGGGACGCGTGTCGGCTGCCGTGTGGCGGGAGTGCATCGACCTGGTCCTGCGCGGTGTGATCAGCGTGGACGAGCTCGACCGCGCCGTCTCGCTGGGTCCGGCAATCGGCTGGGCCGCTGCGGGCCCCCACCTCACCTATCACCTGGCAGCCGGGGAGGGCGGCATCCGCAGCTTCACACAGCATCTCCTGGCGAGCTTCGAGAGCTGGTGGCAGCAGCTTGCCCATTGGGCGCAGCTCGATCCCGACCAGCAGCGGGCGTTGATACAGTCGATTGAACGGGCCTACAAAGGGAAGGTCGAGTTCCTGCGGGAGGCGCGAGACCGCCGTCTCAGCGCCATTCTCAGGGCTCTGGAGCAGGCGCGCGCACCATCAGAATCGGAATCCGGCTGACGTGTCGCAATGCTGTCGCGGTGGTGCCATGAACCACATCGCTCAACAAGGAGTGCCCGTGCGTCGCCATCGCGATTAAATCGACCTTCTCCCGCTCCGCCATCGCCGCGATTTCCTTCGCCGGATCCCCAGCCCCCAACACCGCATCCACGTCGATCCCTGCCTGCCGCAGCTCCTGGGACATCCGCTCCAGATAGGCCCGGTCCTCTTTCATCTCCTGCGACTCGCGCAGGTTGAGCTGCTCCATGTTGCGCGCCGCCCAGCCATCGGCGACATGCAACAGGAGCACCTGGGCGCCCAGCAGCTTCGCGAGCCCCGTGACGTGCTCGAGAATGGCGGCATCGGCCGGGCCGTTTTCGAGGGGGACGAGGATGCGCTTGTACATCAGCTGACCCAGCCGCCGAAGACCCGTACCAGCAGGTAGGCGTTCAGGGCGGCGATGAAAACCGCCACGACGTACGCGAGGATCTTCAACCACCGGGGATTCACGAACTCGCCCATCTTCAGACGGTCCGAGGTGAACATCACCAGCGGAAAGACGGCGAACGAGAGCTGCAGACTCAGGATCACCTGGCTCAGAATCAGGAGTTGGGCGGTACCGTGTTCTCCCCAGAAAATAGCCGTCAGGGCCGCCGGCACAATCGCGATCAGCCGTGTGATCAGTCGCCGGAGCCACG
>QHUF01000303.1 GCA_003221075.1 Gemmatimonadota bacterium | reverse complement strand
CTGCCCAGCGATGCGTTCGGCGGCAGCTTCGTGTACCCGCTGGAGCCGAATCTCGTCGCCCTCGGGCTGGTCGTCGGTCTCGATTACCGCGACGCCGCGCTCGACGTGCATGTCCTGTTGCAGCGGCTCAAGCAACATCCTCTGCTGCGCGCGCTGCTGGCCGGCGGAGAGATGGTCGAATGGGGAGCGAAGACGATTCCCGAGGGCGGTTTCTACTCGCTCCCCGAGCGGCGCTCAGGCGCCGGTGTGGTGTTGCTGGGCGACGCCGCGGGCTTCGTGGACGTGCCGTCGCTCAAGGGGATCCATTACGCGATGCACTCGGGGATCTACGCCGCGCGGGCGATTTTCCAGAATCTCAAGAATGGGGCTGCGCTCTCGGAGTACGATCGCCTGGTGGACGCGTCGTATATCGCCAGCGACCTCTACCGCACGCGCAACATGCGGTTGGCCTTCCGCGACGGCTTGTATTTGGGCGGCTTGCAGGCAGGGTTGATGACGCTCACGGGAGGAAGGTTTCCGGGCGGCAGGTACAAGATGCATGCAGATGCGGACGTCCCCCGCCGGTTATCCCCGGGCTTGCGCCCGGGGTCAGGCGGGACGTCGAATGGGGTCAGCAAGGTCGATGCGGTGTTCAAGTCCGGGAATTCGACGCGAGACACGATCCCGAGTCATCTGTTTGCTCCGCCCGATGTCCCACTGGAAGTCGCGCGGTTTTATGCGCGGATGTGCCCGGCCGGTGTGTACGAGGCGCACGATCCGGAGGTAGGGGCGAAGCATGTTGCGCCCCTACTCCGCGTCAACGCTCCGAATTGCGTGGACTGTAAAGCGACCGACGTACTCGGACCGCGGTGGACGCCGCGCGAGGGCGGCAGCGGACCGAAGTACAAGCGCATGTAGCGTTAGGCGCGTGTGTCCCTGAAATAGTGGCGCGCGCGTTCCGCGAGCTGGGCCGTAGACATCGGCAGATTGCGTTTGACCCAGAGCATTGTCCGCTGCCCGCTCGGAAACCGGCGAGCGCCGTCCTCCTTGGATACGCCCGTCATCTGCGTAAGCGATATCCCGAAAATCTCCTTGCTGGCCCGATCGAGCGCGACGCCGAACTCCTCATCCTCGGGCGTGCCCAGGATGTCGGAGTGGGTGCGACCCAACTCCTCGAGCGGGGCGGCGTACGAGTGCTCGGACTGCGTATCCATCGTGTAGCCGCAGTAGAGCGAGAACGAGAACGTGCTGGCCAAGGCATTCCAGAAGTCCTCGATGCGAATCGCGGCCTCGGTGTTCCCCCCGTGCCACAAGGCGTTTGCTATCTCGCTATAGACCCGCGTGTCGCGGCCGGATGGCTGGAGGCGCGACAGGGCGGGCGCGACCGCGTTCCGAAACGGTGCCCATTCCGGCAGGCCGGCGGCAACCAATCGTGTCGTGATCAGTTCGGCATCCAGGACGGACAGTTGTCCCGGATCGCGCAGCGATTGCGGGCTGATCTTCCCCGCCGCCAGACGTTCGAACAGCCGGTCCCGGTGATTGGCCCCCGCGATGACCAGCACGCTGTCGCCACGCCGCAAGCCCGCTTCGACGAATGTGAACGCCGACTCGGTGAGCGTGTCGCGACGACGATCTTCGGTCTCGGTATCGCGGTGAAACTGGGCGAAATGACGCCCCGACGGAGCTTCAGCGAGGAGGGACATTATCTATCGCAATGAATCGTCGTAGTACCGACGCGCTCGCTCCAGCACGGCGGCACTGGCTGACGGAAGATTGCGCTTGACCCACAGCATCGTCCGTTGGCCGCTGGGGAAGCGTCGCTCGCCTTCGTGATCATGGGACGAAAACCCGACCATCTGAGAGAGTGGCACGCCGAACACGTCCTGGCTCGCGGCATCCAACGCCACGCGGAAGCGTTCGTCGTCCGCTGTGCCGATCATGTCGGAGTGGGTGCGGCCAATCTCCTCGAGCGGCCCGGCGTACGTGCGGTCGCGATGGAGATCGAGCAGGTAGCCGCAGAACAGTGAGAACGGATACTGGCGCGCGAGATCGTTCCAGTACTCCTCGAGGCGAATGGCGGCTTCCTGCTGCTCTTCCTGCCACAGCAGGTTCACCGTCTCACCATACACCCGCGTCGTACCGCGCCCGAACGCCCGCACCCGCTCGAAGACCGATGCCATCGCCCGCCGGAAGTCCTCCCAGTCGGGCATGTCGTTGCGCATGAACTTGCGGAGCGTCTGCTCGGCGTCGTGCAGCTCCAGCTGGCCGGACTTGAGAAACACCGCCGTGTCGAGTTCGTCCTCGCGCAGCCGCGTGAGGAAGAGATCGGTATGTAGGGGGCAGGCAATGACGACGACCGGGTTGCCGCGCCGCAGGCCGGTCTGCAGGTACAACGCGACGGCGTCGGCCAGGGCCTGCGGGTCCCGATGCAGCTGGGCGAAATGCCGGTTTACCGGAGCTTCGATGAGCAGGGCACTGACAGGTGGGGAAGACATCAGCGATCGAGCGGCAACGAAAGAGGGCGGCTCATGGTTGCGTAGACTAGAGTGTTGCATTTGACGTCACAATCAGCCCTCTGATCGAAAACGTGGCCGCACGATTTCACTCCCTTGGACTAGTCCATCAGATGGAAATCCCGGAAACTCAGTTTGATGCCGTCTATGATGAACTGCACCGCGATCGCGGCCAGGACGAGTCCCATCAACCGCGTCAGGATGCGCATCCCCGTCTGGCCGAGCCGGCGCTCGACCATCGACGCCGCCGAGAGCACGAAGTAAGTGATTATCGCGGTCAGCACGATCGAGACGTAGACGGTGATCGTTGCGGCCGTCGATTTCGCGCCAAGGGCGAGCACCATCACCGTCGAGATCGCGCCCGGTCCCGCCAGCATCGGCACGCCGAGCGGCATGATGCCGATGTCGTCCTTCTGGATCCCCTCTGCCGTCTCGACCGGGGTCTCGCGCTGCTGGCTGCGGCGCGCCTGGACCATATCGAGGGCGTTGAGGCCAATGAGGACGCCCCCCGCGATTTTGAACGCGCCGATGGTGATGCCGAAGATCTTGAAGATGATGCTGCCGCCCGCGGCGAATGCGATGAGCGTGATCGCGCAGGTCCACGCCCCTCGCCGCGCGAGTACGCGGCGTTGCTCCGGCGAGTCGCGCACCGTCATCGCCAGAAACGTGGGGATGACCGCGAACGGATCCACGATGAACAGGATCGACGTGAAGATCAGGACCAGCTCGATCGCCCGCTCGGTCATCGCTCGGCTCGGAGCAGCCCGGCGCGGATGCGCCGCATCTTCGCCGTCGGCGCCGGCAGATCGCGCAGCTGGGCGCGCACGCGATTGTACGTCCCGGCCTCGAAGCGAATCGTGAGGGGGCTGCCGTCGCGGACCACCTCCACCACCACTTCAGCGCTCGGCCCGATCGCGCGCACCGCGGTGGTGACGTCAGTGCCGTCGATGACGGGGCGGCGGTTGATCCGCACCAGCTCGTCTCCGGTACGCAGGCCCGCGCGCTCCGCGGCACTCCCGGGGGCGGCGACCGCGCGCCAGCGGCTGCCCTGCACGGCCGGTGGGATCGAGCCGATCCGCGCGTCGACGTCCGGGGCCTCGGTGAACACCACGTCCCAGCCTGCGGCGCGGAGGTAGTCGTCCCAGGGGATCTCCGTCGCGCCGCTCACGTAGAGCCGCCAGAACTCCTCGAAGTCGTGTCCGGTGGCGCTGCGGACCGCCGCCACCAGCTCGTCCCGTGTGAAGCCGCGCTCTCCCGCGTAGTGGTCGAGGAGATAGCGCATGACATCGTCGAGCGATTTCGCGTTGTCGGTCGAGTCGCGGATGGCTAGGTCCAGCAGGAAGCCGAGCAGCTCGCCCTGCAGATAATAGGAGATGACATAGCTGTTGTTGACGGCGGGGGAATCCCATACGGTCCACGACGAGCGCTCGGGAGACACGAGCAGGCGAGCGGGATTGCTGCGGTAGTTCCCGATGGACGTCGCGAGACCCTGGGCGAAGTCCGCGGGGCTGTCGAGTCCCGCGCGCGCGAGAATCACGTCGGCATAGTAGTCGGTGACCCCCTCACTCCACCACAGATTGACGGTCCGCACTTCATGCTCGTAATCGAACGGTCCGAGCTCGACCGGCCGGATCCGCTTGACGTTCCAGACATGGAAGAATTCGTGGGCGCTGACGGTTTCGGCGCCGCGGGGATTCCTGGCCAGCGTGCCGGTCGTGACACCGATCGTGGTCGAGTTGAGATGCTCGAGCCCGCCGCCGCGGCCACCGACAAAGATGTATGTGTAGTCCGTGTAGGGCGCCGAGCCGAAGATACCAATCGCCGTCGTGGAAATACGCCGCAGCATGTCCACGAACACTCCCGGCGCCTCGGCGCGGCCGCCGCCGAGATCCACGACGGCGCGATGAGGCGTTCCGGCCGCGCTGAACGCATACGTCAGGAATTTGCCGAGCAGGACCGGAGAATCGATGAGCACGTCGTAACTGGGCGCGGCAAACGTCGTGCTGTCGCTCGTGGTCGGCGCGAGTCCGGTGGCGATGCGCCAGCCCGCGGGCACCCGGAAAGTGACCCGGGCCGGTGCCTGCTTCCAGCCGTCGAGATACATGAACGTGCGCGGACCATCCACGACCCCGGACGTCGACCGCAAGAACCAGCGGTTGTTGGGCCGCCGCCATTGCTCGGAGTCGCGCAGCCCTGCGGTGTAGCGGACCGTGATTCGGGTGGCGCCCTTCGGATCGATGACCCAGGAGATCGGGGAGTCCTGGCGGAGAGGCAGGGTATCGCCGGCGGGGCTCAATGCCACGACATCGCGGATGTTCTGCCAGGAATCCATGAGCCGGTAGGCACCCGGTGCCCAGTTGGGGATCACGAGGCGGCTGCGACCTGGAGGATTCGTGATTTGCAGCTCGACGAGATAGGCCGACCGGTCCGTGGGGACGGTCACGCTATAGAAGAGCTGTGGAGTAGAATCCTGCGCGCTGATGAGCGCGACGAGCAGCAGGATCAAATCGCGACCTGCACAACCCGATCTTTGCCCGACTTCTTCGCGTCGTACATGGCCTGATCTGCGCGTCTCAACAGGTCATCCGTACTGGCGTCCGTCGCGGTACAAGAGACCACGCCAATGCTGGCCGTTACGTTGGGTGTCCCCTTGAACACGTTGCGCAGGCTGGCGATGAGCCGCTTGGCGGCGGCATCCGCGACCTGCGCATCGGTCTCGGGCATCAATACGGCAAATTCGTCACCGCCCAGTCGCCCCACGACGTCGGCCTGCCGCACCGACGAGCGCATCGCGTCGGCCACGAGCCGCAGGACGGCGTCGCCAGTCTGATGCCCGTGGGTGTCGTTGATGATCTTGAAGTTGTCGAGGTCCATGTACATCAGCGCCAGCGGGCGCGGGTAGCGGCGGTTGCGGTCCAACTCCTGGCCGAGCCGCTCGGCGAACGCGCGGGCGTTCAGGACGTTGGTGAGCGGATCCTGCGTGACGAGGCGCGCCATCTGCGCTTCTCGACGTCGCAGGGTCTGGAGACCCGCCATGGCGAGGCCCAGGACGGCCAGATACGCCAGCCCGGTTACGACGCGCCACACCATCGGCGTGTCCGCCGGCATCTGCACCCACGCGATGGCTTCCCGCAATCCGGTCGTAGCCACGGCGAATACCAACCCCCATGCCAGTCCCTCAGTCCAGGTGACGAGCAGCACCGGGATGATGTACAGGATGCCGAGCCTGGCACTGGGTGGCGTGACGGCGTTGAACCAGTACACGACCAGGGTCAGGAGCAGGTAGCCCGTCAACCGCAGCGCGCGGCGCACGACGGGTGAGCTGAGAAAGGCCATCAGTAGGGTGGTTCCGCGACGTGCCGCGGATCGTCGAGGATCAGCGCCAGCAGCTCGGTGCCGGCGGGAACCGTCGACATTTCGGCTGGGACGATGAGCAGGGCATTAGCGCGCGCCATGCTGGTGAGAATGCCAGAGCCCTGCGGCCCTGTCAAACGCGCCTCCCCTTCATCTACTATTGCGCGCAGGTAGTGCCGCAGCTTTGGACCGAGCGTGATTGGCTCTCTGACAATAACCGGAACCGTGCGTCGAAACGGCAGTGCCTGTCCCTGGAGCTGGCGGATCGCGGGACGCACGAACAGCTCGAAGGTCACCATCGTGCTCACCGGATTGCCGGGCAGCCCGATCCACGGGACTCCTTGCAGCAGACCGAATCCGACCGGTGCACCGGGCCGCATGCCGATCCGCCACAGCTTCAGCTCACCGCCCAATTCTTGTAGAACGGCGCGCACCAGGTCATGCTCGCCCACGCTCACGCCGGCAGTCGTGACCAACAGATCAGTTCCCGCCGCACCGCCCAAGTGCTCGCGCAGGCTTTCCTTGCTGTCGCGCGCGATCCCGAGATTGACGGGTTCCGCGCTAGCGCGGCGAATCAGGGCGTCGAGCGTGTACGAGTTCGAGCTCGCGATCTTCGTGCCCGCGAGAATCGCGTCGCGCTGCTCGAGCTCGACGATCTCATCGCCCGATCCCATGAACGCGACCCGCGGCCGGCGATGCACCAGCGGCGCGTCGTAGGCAATCGAGGCCAGCACGCCGAGCTGCGCCGGACCGAGCGTCGTGCCGGCGGGCAGCACGACCGCGCCCTTGCGAATGTCCTCGCCACGGCGCCGGATGTTCTTTTTCGCGTCGCGCGCATTGCGGATCGTGACATGGGCCTTGGACGGCTGCGCGGTGTCTTCCTGACGGATCACGGTGTCGGCGCCTTGCGGGAGGGGCGCGCCGGTGAAGATGCGGGTCGCCTCCGCCTGACCAACCGTCTTGCTGGGAAACTGGCCGGCGGCGACGGTCTCGATGATGGCGAGGTCGGTCTCGGGCTCCTTGAGATCCGTACTGCGTACCGCATAGCCGTCCATCGCGGAGTTGTCCCAGGGCGGCAGATCGATCGGACTCGTGACGTCTTCGGCGAGAACTGCGTCGAGCGCCTCGCGCAGCGGCCGGCGCGCGGGCGGAAGCGCCTGGATGTGCGAGAGGATTATCCTGGCGGCCTCTGCCGGCGTCATGGCGGGAGTATCTTCGCGCGATCCCACGCGAGATTGGCGATCGTCACGAGCCAGGCCGTGTCGCTGAACCGGAAGACGGGGAAGGGCATGCGCAGATCGCGATCGTCCGTGACGATCGCGACCCAGTCGCCGGGATCGTGGACCGCGGGATCGAAGATCGGCTTCGGGCCCGCCACGGCGCGATACACCTCGATCTTGGGAAGGGGTGCGCGCTTGAACCCCTCCACCAGCACGATATCGGCGCCGCCGAGGTAACGCCGCGCGAGCGTGATGGGGTCGGATTCTGTTTCCGCACGTTCGAGGAGCACGCGTTGTCCGGGTGACTCTATCAGCACGCGTTCCGCGTTCCCCTCGTGCCAATGCCGCCAGGTATCCTTGCCCTGCTGATCCATGTCGGCCGGGTGCGAGCCATGTTTGATCGTCATCACGCGGAACTTGCGGCGGACGAGCTCCGCCGCGAGCGCGACGAGAAATGTCGTCTTGCCCGCATTCTTGAGGCCGATGATGGAGATCATGCGCGTCGCCGCCACAGCGCCTCCGCCCGCTCGAGATCGTCCGGTGTGTTCACGTTGAAAAACAGCTCATCGGGGTCGCCAAAGGCCCGGACCTCGGCGAGGGAGAGGATACCGACCCGCACGTCGGCGTGGAAGGAGATGGCCTTCAAGTCGCCGGCTTCAAGCCGCCGGGCGATTGCGGGGCCACACGCCGGGCCGTACACCGCGCACAGCGGTTCCAGGCCGCGCCGCCCCGAGCTTTCTGGAAGAAACGCGTCGTAATTGCCGGCCGCCTCGCCATCGACCAGCGCCCGCAGCAGTCCCTCAGGGACGAAGGGCATGTCCCAGGCGACGCACAGCACAGGTTCAGGCGCGGCAGTGACAGCCGTGTAGATCCCGCCGAGGCTGCCGAAGCCGGGCCGTGTGTCCGGCATGGTTTGCAGGTCGGGGCGCCACGCGGAGGCAGCAGGTACGTTGGCGATCAACAAAGGAGGCGCACTGGTCACGGATTGGACAGCCTCGACGACGCGGTCGAGAATCCGACGGCCGGCGACCGTCATCAGGCCTTTGGGAGCTCCGCCGTAGCGGCTGGCGGCGCCGCCCGCCAGCACCGCCCCGCGCACCCTAGACCTCGAGACGACTGTGTTCGATGGCGAGGCAGTGATCCTGGATGAAAGGGATCCCGGCGGCTTCGGCTCGCACAGCCGCGTCGCGATCCACGACGCCCAGTTGCAGCCAGATCAGTTTCGGGCGCACGGCGATCGCTTCATCGACGATCGCACCCACGTGCTCGCTACGGCGAAACACGTCTACAATGTCGATCGGGTGCTCGCGCGCCGCGTCGCTAAGTGATCGGTAACTCTTCTCTCCCAAGATTTCGTTATGGCCAGGATTCACCGGCACGATCATGTAGCCGGACCGCTGCATGTGGCGCGCGACGGAATTGCTGGGCCGCATCGGGTTGGGGGAGAGTCCCACGACCGCGATCGTGCGCGACTCGTGAAGCAGGGCGCGCAGATCCGCGTCGGAGGGCATCATTCGCTGTGCTTGTGTACGTGCGGCGTGCCGCTGACCGCGCGGCCGACGAGCACCATTCCCGATCGCTCGGCGATTGTCACCGCGAGTGTGGAGGGCACGCTCGGCGTGGCCACCCACGCGAGTCCGGCGCGCGCCGCTTTGAAGGCGAGCTCGGCGGAAATGCGGCCCGTGACGAGGAGGCCGCGACCCGTGATCGGCGTCCGCGCGAGCACCGCGGCGCCGATCACTTTGTCGACGGCATTGTGCCGGCCGATGTCCTCGGCGTGAAAGAGCAGTGTCGCGCTGTCGGTGAGCGCGGCGGCATGAATGCCGCCCGTCTCGTTGTAGCGGGTGCCGGCCGCAAACAGTTGCTTGAAAAGCGCGCGCAGTGTTTCGGGCGGTGGCGGATCGCCGCGGAGCGGCGCGGTATGCGCCATCGCATCGGGGTCGGCGAGCATGGTCGCGACCGCGCCACACCCCGACGCGAGCACGCGCTTGCGGTGTTCGCCTTTCACCTGCGCGAGCCGTTCCGGCTTCACGTCGGCCCAAAACCCGAGATCGGGCGCGCATGGCCGCAACTGGACCAGATCGTCGAGCGAGGCGATGTACCCCTCACCGTGGAGCCATCCCACGGCCAGCTCCTCGAGCTGATCGGGCGTGCACATCCACGTGACGGCGGGCTCGCCGTTTACCTCGAGCCAGACGGGCCACTCCTCGACCACCGCGGAGTCGGCCCGCATGCGACCGGAACGGTCGCCGGGATTACGGTTCGCCGCGGTATTCGGAGTAGTGATTGGGACTCTCCTCAATGCGCACGCAATGCAGGCCCACGCCCGCCGGCAACGCCCCGGCAATCCGCTCCCACACATGGAGCGCCAGCGCCTCGCCCGTCGCGACCCACTTTCCGCCGGCGAACGGCGCGATGTCGTCGTTGATATGGCGTCCATCGAAACGGACCACCACTTCGCGTTGCAGCAGGGTCTTGAGTGCAGGCAGGCTCATCACACCGCCGCGTGCCGGATCGAACACACCTTTCACCGTCACGGCACACCGATACCGATGGCTGTGGTCGCTCGTGGCGCCGGCAAACTCGGGTGTGTCGGGAAAGCGGTGCGTCGCCGTGAACTCGACGATGCGTGTGAGATACGCGGTCGGCATTCCTTAGAATACCTGGACGGCGGTGGCCTTGAAAGAGAACACGACCGCGCCGCCGGGAGTGAGCGCCAGATCACGTGCCGCCTCCGCCGTCACGGCAGCCACCAGCTCGACGCCCCCCATGTCGGCGCGAACGTGCACGCCGGCGCCGCGGTGCCCGATCGCCAGCGCGGTCACCCTGCCCTTGAACACGTTGCGCGCGGATGAGGGGAGCGGCTCGCGACTCACGAAGATGTCGGT
>QHUF01000302.1 GCA_003221075.1 Gemmatimonadota bacterium | reverse complement strand
GCGGCCCGGGCGGCCGGCCGCACTCCCGGCTACGACGGCCACTGCCGCGACCTCGACACCGAGCAGCGGGCCGCGCTCGCCGCCGCGGGCCGCCCCCGCTCACTCCGGTTCCGCACGCCCGACGACGGCACCAGCACCTTCAGCGACCTCATCCGGGGGGAGGTGAGCGTCGAGTGGGCGACCATTCCCGACTTCGTGATCGTCCGCTCGGATGGCACGCCGCTGTTCTTCCTCGCCAACGCGGCCGACGACATCGAGATGGCGATCACGCACGTCATCCGGGGAGAGGACCTGCTCGACACCACCCACCGCGTGCTCGCGCTTCGGGAGGCGCTCGGCTCGACCCGCCGCCCCGCGTACGCCCACCTGCCCCTGATCGTGGGTGCCGACCGCGCCAAGCTCTCGAAGCGTCACGGTGCCGTCGCCCTCGAGGAGTTTCGCGACGCCGGCTACCTCCCAGAGGCGGTACTCAACTATTTGGCGTTGCTCGGTTGGGGACCTGAGGACGGCCGCGAACTCCTCGACCGGGCCGAGCTCGTCGCCGAGTTCGACCTGGCCCGCGTCGTCCATTCACCCGCCTTCTTCGACCATCAGAAGCTGGACTGGATGAACGGCGAATGGATCCGCCGTCTCGACATCGACGAGCTCGAGCGGCGCGTCCTTCCGGCCGCGCAGGCGCGATTCGGAGACCGGCTCGAGCCGGATGTCCTCCACGGAGCGCTGCGCATCGGGCAAGAACGCGCCGCCACCCTCGGCGCGTTGGTGGAGCAGATGGACTTCCTGTTCGTCGACGAGCAGGCGTTCACGATCGACCCGGCATCGTGGGACCGCCTCGAGCAGACCGAGCGGGCGGGCGAGATCCTCGACGCCGTCATCGAGCACGTCGATTCGTGCCCGTGGGACCGCAGCGAGGACCTCGACATCCGGCCCGTCTTCGAGAAGCTCGGCATCAAGCCCCGGAAGGGCATGCACGTGATCTACACCGCGGTCGAAGGTCGGGCCGCCGGCTTGCCTTTGTTCGACTCGATGTACCTGCTCGGTCGTGAGCGCACGCTGCACCGCCTCCGCGCCGCCCGCGACCGGCTCGACAGCGGCGCGTGAGCGGCTGGAAGCTCGCGCGGCGAGTCGGCGTCGTCGTGCTCCTCGCCGCGCTCCTCTATTACGTCGTCACCTTCGTGCAGGTCTGGTGGGCCGCCCGTCAGGACGACACCCGCCGTTCGCAGGCGATCGTCGTGCTCGGTGCCGCGCAGTACAACGGCCGGCCTTCCCCCGTTTTTCGCGCCCGACTCGATCACGCCGCGACACTCTACCAGCGCGGCCTGGCGCCGACGGTGCTGGTCACGGGAGGCGTCGGCGTCCGCGACTCGCTCAATGAAGCCAACGTCGGGCGCGACTATCTCGTCCGACTCGGCATCCCTGACAACGCAGTGCTTCCCCTCGTCGGCGGACACGACACCTTCACATCGATCGATCAGGTCAAGCGCTGGTTCGATGGCCGAGACAGCCGCCGCGTCCTGCTGGTCAGCGACGGGTTTCACATGCTGCGGTTGCAAATCATTGCGAGACGGCTGGGCCTGACACCCTACACGTCGCCCGCGACCGGCTCACCCATTCATGCCAACGTGCGGCGCAACGCCGGCTACCTGTTCGCCGAAGGGTTCAAGGTGCCTTTCACCTGGCTGTTCCAGCGTTAAACGGAATCAGGGAGCACGATGAAGCTCGACAGTAAACGCATTCATACTGGGCGGGTCATAAACCTGGACGCGGATACGGTACGCTTTCCCGACGGCTCCACGGGAGAGCTCGAAATCATCCGGCACCCGGGAGCCGCCGCGGTGGTTCCGTTTGCTTCGGATCCCCACGGTGACGACCCCACGATCCTGCTCATTCAGCAGTACCGATACGCCACGGACGGGACGCTGATCGAGATCCCCGCGGGGCGGTTGAATCCTGGAGAAGATCCGCGGGTATGTGCGCAACGGGAGTTGCTGGAAGAGGTCGGTGTGAAAGCCGGGCGGGTCGAGCGTCTTACTACTATATGGACAACGCCCGGGTTCACAGACGAACGCATCCACCTGTTCTGGGCCGCGGATCTCACCGCGGACAAGCATGCGCGGGAGCCGGACGAATTCATCGAGGTGCTGCCAAAGCCGTTATCGGAGGCACTGGAACTCATCCGAAGCGGCGTGATTTCAGACGCAAAAACCGCATTGGCGCTGCTTTTTGTGGCTGGTTTCGTTCTGGAGCATTAGTCCTCCCGTTCTTCTGATCTAGATCGAATGTGTAATTGCGTCGTCCCCAGGCTGGGACAATATTTTCATTTCGCAACTCAGTGCGAGTCGCAACAAGTTATGTGATAACGAGTTACTCCCCTAGCCTGGGAGGCACGGTTTGTGCCGAGTCCTCATAAAGCAAATCAGGACAGGGTTTTCCGTGTTCCCGTTCGAAACGCAAGGGTAGCCATGCGCACTACACTGAAGCGTCCCACACCGGCGGTCGATCCGCAGCGCGCGCTGCAGCGTGAGGCGCTGCATGAGCTGGACGATGGACAGGTCGTGATGCGCCACCTGGCTGGTGAGCCGCAGGCGTTCGGGACCTTGGTCGACCGCTACCAGACTCGGCTTCTCAATTTCGTCAACCGTACGATCGGTGATCGTGAGCGCGCTGAGGACCTCGTGCAGGAAGTGTTCATCCGGGTCTTCCGCCATCTGCACCGCTTCGATCAAACCAAGAAATTCTCGACGTGGATCTACACGATCGCGTCGAACCTCGCGAAAAACGAGCTGCGCAACCGCAGCCGCAACCCCTTGGTGCTGTTCCAGACGATCAAGAAGAACTGGGAAGCCGATCACCGGCCCCTGCAGTTCGAGGACACGACGGCGCGCCCGGACGATCTCTACCGCAAGCGGTTCCTGAAGGACGCGGTGGATCAGTGCGTCCATCGGCTGCCGGAACACCATCGGGAGGTGTTCGTGCTCCGCGAGCTCGAGGGAAAGAGCTACCAGGAAATCGCAGAAATCACGGGCTGCAATCTCGGGACCGTGAAGAGCCGCCTGAATCGGGCACGAAATAGCTTCGCCCAGCTCATCGGCCCCATCCTCGTTTAGCTACAACTCACGCTGTTTTCACCCCGGCCGCGGAACACCCCGTGGGCCGGGGTGGTACATTTCCACCATGCTTTGCAGCGAGTTTCTCGAGCGTCAGACCGAATTCCGGGACGGGATCATCACATCCTCCCGCGAGCTGCATCGCTTTGCGCGACATCTGGTACACTGTACGGCGTGTCGACGCTACGACGCGACCATCCGTCAGGCCGTGCAAGCCTTGCACTCCGCATCACCCATCGCTCCGTCACCGAGTTTCCGCCAGCGTCTCGACGCGCGACTCGCGGTTGAGCGCCGCCGGGTTCCCCGGCCGCCTGCGCTGGCTGGTGTGTCGGCAACGATGCTGGTGCTCGCCGCACTTGCGCTGTTTTTCTTCGAGCTCGCCCAGCGGCCGCGGATCGCCCGGGCGCCCCTGCTGCCTCCGGTCGCGTTCCCGAAACCGGTGGCCAGTGCCGGCTTGCCGTTCGTCTCTTTTCAGGACCCCCGCGCTCGTGTCGTCAGCGGAAATCCATATCCGTACGGCACAACGCTTTTCACGCCCGCGTCGGCGTCGCGCTGAAGCAGCTGTTCGGCTAACTTCGCTGGATGGCGGCGCTCACCCTCGATGCGCTCCTTCGCAGTCTCAAGAAGGGCGCTCCCGTCCCCGAACCTGTCTATTTGCTGCACGGTGACGAAGACGTCCTCAAGGACGAGGCCGTCCGCGCGCTGGTGGATTCGGCCGTGGGATCGAGCCGGGACTTCAATCTGGACGTCCGTTTCGCCCCTGACCTGACGCCCGAATCGTTTCACGCCCTGGTGAATACGCCGCCCATGATGGCCGAACGGCGTGCCGTGGTGATTCGGGGTGTGGAGCAGGTGGGCAAACGAAAGACCAAACTCCGCGACGAGGTCGTGCGCTACCTGGCCTCACCCAATCCGACCACTGTGCTTGTGCTCGTCGTCGCAGCGGGGGAAGAGGCCGATGCCGATCTTGTCCGTGCGTCGGCCGCCGTGGCGGTGGACGCGCTCGCAGCCGAGCGCGTGCCTCGCTGGCTGCAACACCGCGCGACGACGCTGGGGGTCACGCTTGCGGCGGACGCAACCGAGCTGCTCCTCAGGGCGGTCGGCAACGATCTGAGCACGCTCAGCCGCGAGGTCGAAAAGCTGGCCTCTCTGGCGGGGGGGGAGGCGGGCCGGCCGGTTACGGCGGACGATGTGTCCAACCTGGTGGGTGTGCGTCGCGACGAAACGGTATTCGACCTGGTGGAGGCCGCGCTCGAGCGGCGTGCGGCGCGCGCGGCTCAGCTCGTGGAACCGGTGCTCGAACAGGCAGGCATGAGCGGCGTCAAGATCTTATCACTGCTCGGCACGCACCTGGTGGGTACCGCACTCGCGCGAGCCGAGCGCGACCGGGGTGTCTCCGCGGCACGCTTGCCGGACACGATCTACCGCCACCTGCAGAGCGTCCGGCCGTACGGTATGCGCAGCTATAAAGAGGAAGCGGTGCGGTGGACCGCGTGGAGCGCGCTGTGGACCGCCCGCGAGCTCGGCCGGGCTCTCCGCGCGGCGCTCGCGGCCGACAACGCATTGAAGACCGCAACCGTGTCGGATGATCGAGGGATCGTGACGCAGCTTGTGCTAGGATTTGCGGCGACGAAACGGGAGGCGGCATGAGGGTCGGACGGTCGGACGGTCGGACGGTCGGACTGATCGTATTGGTCGCGCTCTTCGGTCCGACAGTCAGACTGTCCGCTCAGACCGACAGTCGTCTCATCGAGGCACTCCGTTTGGCGCAGTCGGGCCAAGTCGATTCCGGCCGCGCGATCGTGCGCCGGCTGCTCGCCACGCTGTCCCCGGGCGACTCGGTATTTCCGCAGGCGCTCTTGGCGGCGGCGAAGATCGCGCCCAACGCGCAAGCAGTCTCGAGCAATCTCAACCGGATCGTCGTCGAATACGGGTCGGGCCCCTGGGCCGACGATGCACTCCTGCTGCTGACCCAGCTTTACTTCGCCCAACATGACCCGGTCCAGACCGCGCAGGCGGCTGAACGGTTGAATCGTGATTACCCCGATTCACCCCTGCGCCCGCGCGCCAACTTTTGGGGCGCGCGCGCGTACTTCGACCTCAAGAACGAGACACGCGGCTGCGAGCTGATCCAAAACGCGCTCCAAGGCACGACGGACGATGTCGAATTCAAGAATCAGGTGAACTTCTATGCGGCGCGCTGCAGTGCCCCATCGGCCACTACGACAGCCACGACACCGGTAGCGTCCGATACCGGCGCAAAAGTCCCCCCCGCTACACCACCGGCGTCGCATGCGTACGCGGTGCAGGTTCTCGCCGTAAAGAGCGCTGCGCAGGTCGACGAGATGCTCACACGTATCAAGGTGATGGGCTTCGACGCGCGGGTCGTGCGGGACTCCGCCGGGTTCTTCAAAGTCCGCGTCGGTCGGTACGGCACACGTGAGGAAGCGCAGCGCGTGCAGGCGCGCCTAAAGCAGAAGGTCGGCGGGCAACCATTCGTGGTGGACGAGCCGTGACGGCAGCAACCGAGACGGCGCTCATGCAGCAGTACCGTGACATCAAGGCCCGCCACCCCCAGACCATTCTGTTTTTCCGGATGGGCGACTTCTACGAGATGTTCGAGGACGACGCCAAGCTCGCCTCGCGCGAGCTGGGGCTGACCCTCACCTCACGCAACAACGGCGGCGCGGCGGAGGTCCCGCTCGCCGGTGTCCCCGTGAAAGCCGCCACCGAGTATCTGCGGCGGCTCATCGCCAAGGGGCACCGCGTCGCGATCTGTGAGCAGATCGAAGATCCCAAGCTGGCCAAAGGCGTCGTTCGCCGGGCGGTGGTCGAGACGGTGACGCCGGGCACCGTGCTGACGGACGACTGGCTCGTACGAAACCGGAATAACTATCTCGTGGCGGTGGATCCCCGCGGCACGACTGCCGGGCTCGCTGCCCTCGACATCACCACGGGGGATCTCATCCTCGAGGTCGTCTCCACGGCCGACGTCGAGGCTGCGCTCGGGCGCTACGAAGCCCGCGAGCTCGTCGTTCCGGCGGATCATCCGGTCGCTGCGTCCGTCACCACAGTGACCACGCGCGAGGCATGGGAATTCGACCCCGAGCTGGCGCGCGAAGACCTGACGCGCACCTACGGTATCGCCTCGCTCGATGGGCTTGGCGTCGGCGCGGACGACGGACCGGCCATTGGCGCCGCCGGCGCGTTGCTGCGCTACGCGCGCGAGCTGAAGCCCGGCGGCCTGCCTCATCTGGCGCACCCCACCATCGTGCGGCGCGGTGACGTCCTGCCGCTCGATGAGATGACGCGGCGCAATCTCGAGCTCGTCGAGCCGCTCCGCTCCGGCGGGGACGCGGAAGGCGCCACCTTGCTCGGAGTCATCGACCGCACCCTCACGCCGATGGGCGGCCGGCTGCTGCGCCGCTGGCTGCTGGCGCCGCTCGTCGACCCGGCGGCGATCAACGCACGACTCGACGCGGTCGCGGTGCTGGTCGGTGACAGCCGCGGCCGCGAGCGGCTGCGCGAGGCGCTCGACGGCGTGCGCGATCTCGAGCGCCTGGCGGGACGCGCGGCCCTGGGACGAGCGACGCCGCGCGAGATGGGCGCCCTGCGCGATTCGATCCTGCGGCTGCCGGATGTGGCGGGCGCCGTCGGCGGGTTCGACGGCCGCGAGCGCTCCACCCTGCTCGAGGCGAGCGCGCACGAGCTCGATCTGCTCACCGATATCGGCGAAGAGTTGGCGCGCGCGTTCGTCGAGCACCCGCCGGCGCAGCTCGATGACGGAGACGCGATCAAACCGGGGTACGTTCGCGACCTCGACGACTTGAAGGCCGCGCGCGACGGCGGCAAGCAGTACATCGCTGCGCTGCAGTCGCGCGAGCGGGACCGGACCGGCATCGCCTCGCTCAAGGTCGGCTTCAACAAAGTCTTCGGCTACTACATCGAAGTCACGCACACGCATCGCGACCGCATCCCATCCGATTACGAGCGGCGCCAAACGCTCACCGGGGCGGAGCGCTACGTCACGCCCGAGCTGAAGGAGTACGAAGCGAAAGTTCTCGGCGCCGAGGAGCGCATCGGCGCGCGCGAAGCCGAAGTGCTGGACCAGCTACGGCGCCGGGTCGGGGAAGTGATCGCGAGGGTCCAGGCGACCGCGGGCCACCTGGCGCGTCTCGACGCCTGGTCCGCGCTGGCCGACGTCGCCGAGCGCGAGCGCTACGTGCGGCCGACAGTGACGAGCGAGTTCGCGTTGCAGCTCGAGGGAAGCCGCCATCCGGTCGTCGAGCGGATGATGGCCCGCGAAGCGTTCATTCCCAACGACGTGACGCTCGACGCGTCTGGTCGCATCGTCCTGCTTACGGGCCCCAACATGGCCGGCAAGTCCACGCTGCTTCGCCAGGTCGGGCTCTGCGTGGTGCTCGCGCAGATCGGGTCGTTCGTGCCCTGTCGCCGCGCGACGATCGGCGTGGTCGATCGTCTCTTCACGCGCGTCGGCGCATCCGACAACCTGGTGCGGGGGCAGTCCACGTTCATGGTCGAGATGAGCGAAACGAGCGCGATCCTGCACGCCGCGACCAGTCGCAGCCTGGTGTTGCTCGATGAGATCGGACGTGGAACCTCGACGTACGACGGCGTGGCGATCGCGTGGGCGGTCACCGAGTGCCTGCACAACACCATCGGGTGCAAGACGATCTTTGCGACGCACTATCACGAGCTGACGCAGCTCACCGAGGAGCTGGAGCACGTCCGCAACTTCAATGTGGCGGTGCGGGAGGTGGGCGAGGAAATCGTGTTCCTGCACCGGCTCGAGCCTGGTGGCGCCGACCGCTCCTACGGAATTCACGTAGGCCGGCTCGCGGGGCTTCCCGCCCCCGTCGTCACGCGCGCCTGGCAGGTGCTCAAGCTGCTCGAAGCCGGGCATCACGTCGCCAAGCAACCGGCTCCCGCACCACTCGATGCAACTCAGCTCGGGTTGTTCGGCCACGCCCGAACCCCGAGCCCCGATCCCCTGCTGCTCGAGCTCGACGGACTCGACGTCAACGCGCTGTCGCCGCTCGATGCCTTGAATCGACTCGCGGCGTGGCAGAAGCGCCGGAAAGATGGAGGCTCCTGACGTGCGATCGATGGTGCTCGTCGCGTGTGTGCTGACGGCGTGCCGCGGCGGATCCCAGCAGTCCGGCAGCCAGCCGAGCCAGGCCGCGCCGCCCGAGTCGGAAGCGCCGGTCGCGCTCAATCCCGACATGCCGATCGCGTATCCCCCGGCGCAGTTCGACCGGAAGGTCGAGGGGGACGTGACGCTGCGGCTGTTCGTGGACTCGACCGGCAAGCTGATCCCGGAATCCACTCGCGTCGCAGAGCCGAGCGGCTACGCCGCGCTCGATTCAGCCGCGCTGGCCGGCTCGGCCGCGCTGCGGTTTGCGCCGGCGAAGCGGCATGGTGTGGCG
>QHUF01000301.1 GCA_003221075.1 Gemmatimonadota bacterium | reverse complement strand
GTACTTCGATCGATCCTGCGCGCGGTACTGCGCGGTGACCTCCTTCATCTCTATGAGCAGCTCCGCGCGCTCGCGCGCCAGCCGTTTCGTGAAGCCGAAGAAATCCTCGGCGCGCAGGAAGAAGCCGCGCGTGGCTTTCTTGCTCCAGCTGAGCCGCAGCGCTGTGCCGAGGCGGCGCTGCGCCGCCAGAGTCTCGTCGCGAGGCAGGTCGGCGCTCCCGATGGCCGGCAGCCGGGCGGCGGCCGCGATGCCCTCGAGCAGCGTCGATTTTCCGGATCCGTTCTCGCCGACAAAGAACGTCACCCAGGCGTTCAGCTGGAGCCGATCCAATGACCGGATGGCGGGGACGGTGAACGGAAAGGCGTCGTCGTCGCCGCGGCGGCGACTGATGGATGCCAGGTGCGTCGCGCTCACAGGTTCAAACATACCGGACTCGAATGAGTCGCCTCGAGCGAGTGTAGCAGAGCTGCTACAGGTCCCCGAGGGACAAGTCATCGAAGAGGCAAGGTTCCGGTAGCGGATCGGCGACTTGCAGGGTACGGGACTTGCGGCCCCTTCGCAACAGTGGACGCCATGTCGGAGTCGAGTCCGAGCATCGGGGTACGATCGGTCGGCGCGCAGGCATTCGAGCCCGCCAGCCGGTTCCCGTCACCCCCGCCCGCAAGTGTGACCGGGCGGGACGTTCGTGCGGTGCTCTTCCCCGAAACGGATCCGGATGATGCGCCGCACCCACCGCAAAAATCGCGTGGTCTCCAGCGTTTCAAGCGCCCGATGGCGTATGCCGCGTGTGCCCTTGCCGGTGCGGTATTGGTGACCGCGATATACGGGCTCATCGGATCTCGCTCGGGTGCGCTCGGCAGTCGGGCCGGCGCCGATTCCGCACCGGGCTCGCCAATGAACGACACTGCTGTGTTGGACCGCCGGACCGACACGCTGGCGCTCGCGTTGTCCGCGTTCGATATGCGGGCGCGGATGTTCGATACACGCCGGATGGGGTGCCCGGCTTTGGCGCGTGGTCTGCAACAGGTGGAAGATGGGTGGCTGGCGTACAACATGGCACGCAAGGACCTGATGGCGGCTTCGGATCCCGCGCGCGACGCTCGCGATAAGAGCCTGTATGCGGATGTGCGGGCGGTGGAAGTGCGGTTCGAACGTTCGTCCTGTGCCCGGCCGTAGGGTGCGATCCGGCCTCGGGGTTCTCGTCCTCACGTCGTTCGTCGCACCGCTGGCCGCGCAGTCTCCCCCGCCGCTCGACAAGACGGAGCTGATTCGGCTGCTCACGAACCCGCTCTTTGCGCAGACCGAAGTCGCGGACGTCGTGCGCCGCAGCTGTCTCACGTTCCATCCTACCGAGCGGGACTGGGCCGATCTGCGGAGCGCGGGCGCCGGTGGTGAGGTGATCGCCAGCGCCGCCGCATGCGACACGCGTCGCACGACCACGTCGGCCGGCAACACCGCGGTGCGCGAGGAAGCTCCTCAGCCCATCACCGCCGTCGCGCAGCCCGCCGAGATCGTGATGACCGCGGGGGGCGCGCCAAGCGTGCGAGTTCGTCTGAGCCGCGGACGTACGCCGCTCCGGCGCACGACGCTGGCGCTGCGCGGAACGACGGCCCTCGGTCTGCCGCGCGATGCCTCCGCGGTGACCGACGACAGCGGCATCGCTGTGTTCCGGCTCCCGGTCGTCTCCCGCGTGGGTACGCATCAGTTCGAAATCCGCACGGGCGCCGGCGCGACGTTGCCCGGCCAACCCGGGGTGCTGCTGTCCGTCAGATCGGCGCGGCCCAACCGTCTGCGTGTGACGCCCGACTATGTCGCGTTCCGTGGTACCGACTCGACCGCGACGCTGGTCGCCGCGGTCACGGACTCGCTCGGGAATCCGGTGTCGGGCGAGCCCGTGGATCTGAATGGCGGCATCCGCGTACCGCTCAGCGGAGTCACGGATTCCGCGGGACGCGCCACGTTCACGCTCCTGTCGAGCGCGGTCTCACGGGGCGGCACCGTCCAAGCCCGTGTGCGTGGGCTAGCCCCCGTCGACCTGGAGATCTCGGCATCCGCCGGCCTCTCGGGCGTCAACACCGGCTTTCTCCCGATCGCGTCGCCGTACAGTCCGGTCGGCAATTCGCTGGGCGACTCGTTGATCTTCCGTGCCCGCACCGTTCAGGGGACGCCGGCCGCGGGCCGCACCGTCCGATTCCGTGCCCTCAATGCACGCGTCACGCCAGAGATCGCGGTGCTCGACTCGATGGGTCGGGTCCGGCTGGATGTGGTGATGGGTGTTCGCGCAGGGGAGGCGGCGGTATTTGCGACCATCGACTCCGTTGAGCGCGTTGTGACGCTGCGGGCAGAGCCGGGTCCCATCGACTCGCTGATCCTCGACCGCAATGGCGAGGTGATCAACGGGCGGGCCATCGTGGTGCAGGTCGGTGTGCCGTTCTCCTTGCGGCTCCGAGCTCGCGATTTGTACGGCAACGAGACGTCGATCGATGGGCTCGGTCAGGCGCTGCGGGCTGGTCGCGCACGGCTCAACGTGCGGCAGCAGGATCTCCAGCTGGTCACGCTCGAGTCGGCCGACTCAGCCGTCGTCGTGACGCTCAAGGCCGTGCGGACGGGGACTTACCAGTTCGTCATCGGGAGCGGCATCACCGCCAGGGTCCGGGTCGACGCGATTCCCAAGCTGTAGCGTCAGTCGGCGGCTTCAGGCTCCGCGACCGCCGTGCGCCGTGCCCGCCGTCCCAGGCGGTGCTGCAGGGTGTCGAGGTAGGTGTACACGACCGGCGTGACGTAGAGCGTGATGAGCTGCGAGAAGGCCAACCCTCCGACCACGGCAAGACCCAGCGGCCGCCGCGACTCCGCGCCAGCCCCCCACCCAATCGCAATCGGCAGCGTCCCCATTAGCGCCGCCATCGTCGTCATCATGATGGGCCGGAACCGCACGCTACATGCCTCGATGATCGCGTCGCGCGGTGATTTCCCTTCGCGCCGCTCCGCATCGAGCGCGAAGTCGATCATCATGATCGCGTTCTTCTTGACGAGTCCGACCAGCATGATCACACCGACGTACGCGTAGACGCTCAGCTCGGTACGGAAGATGACGAGCGTGAGCAGTGCGCCGAATCCGGCGAACGGGAGTCCCGAGAGAATCGTCAGCGGGTGCACGAAACTCTCATAGAGAATGCCAAGCACGATGTAGATCACGACGATGGCGAGCAGCAATAGGAGAAAGAGGCCCTGCTGGCTGTCCTGGAAGGCCTGCGCTGTTCCTGAGAACCCGGTGCTGATCGTCGACGGCAACGCTTGGCGGGCCGCCTTCTGGACGTCGTTCACCGCGGTTCCCAGCGAAACGCCGGGCGGCAGGTTGAACGAGAGCGTCACGGAGGGGAGTTGGCCGCTGTGGTTCACGCTCAGCGGGCCGATGTCATTCGACGCCGATGCGACGGAAGTGAGCGGGATCAGCGTCCCTTTTTGCGAGCGGAGATACAGCAGCTTCGCGTCGTACAACGCTTGCTCGATTTGCTGCACCGTCACGCCCAAGGCGGTGGCGCGGTCGCGGTCGATCCGCACGCTCACCTGCGGGTTCTTGATCTGCAGATCGGATGTCACGTCCTGCAGCGTGGGGATGCCGCGCAGCACCCGCTCGAGGTTCGCGGCGTTGTCGTACAGCGCGTCGATGTCGGCGCTCTGCAGGGTGAACTGGTACTGGGTCTTGGTCGGGCGGCCCCCGATACGGATCGACGGCGGGATCTGCAGGTAGGTCCGAATGCCCGGGACGCTGTTGAGCTTGGCGTTGAGCTCGCCGGCGACCTCGCTGGCGGGGGGCCGCTGATTACGCGGCTTGAGCCGAATGCTCAGTCGGCCCTGATTTGCCGCGCCGCCGCCGACGGTGGACATGAAGTGCGCGACGTTCGGATCGCGCGCCACGATGTCGGCCACGGCCAGCTGATGGTCCCGCATGTTCTCGAACGAGCTGCCTTCCAGCGTTTCGGTCGTGCCCTGGATCTGGCCCGTGTCTTCCGTGGGGATGAACCCGCTGGGCACCAGTTTGTACAGGACAGCGGTCCCCGCCAGAATCCCCAGGGAGAAGAGGATGGCAAGCCCACGCCGGTCCATCACCCACGCCAGCGACCGCTCGTACCAGCCCCGGGCGCGCTGATAGACGCGCTCCGTCGCCTCGTACCACCGCCCGTGGTGTTCTTCCTTTGGAGGACGGAGGAAGCGGCTGCACAGCATGGGGGTGAGCGTCAACGATACGAACCCAGACACCAGAATCGCGACGCCGATCGTGACGGCGAATTCGTGGAACAGGCGGCCGAGGATGCCGCCCATCAACAGCAGAGGAATGAACACCGCGGTGAGCGACAGCGTCATCGAGAGAATCGTGAACCCGATCTCGCGCGCGCCGTCGAGCGCCGCTTGCAGTGCCGGCTTCCCCTTCTCCATGTGCCGGACGATGTTCTCGAGCATCACAATCGCGTCGTCCACGACGAATCCCACGGCGAGCGTGAGCGCCATCAGCGACAGATTGTCGAGGCTGTAGCCCATCAGGTACATCACCGAGAACGTGCCGATGATCGAGAACGGCAGCGCGAGGCTCGGGATGACCGTAGCGGAGAGATTCTTGAGGAACAGGAAGATTACGAGGACGACCAGGATCAGCGCGATGAACAGCGTGACCTGCACGTCGTTCACCGACTGGCGGATCGACACCGAGCGGTCGTAGAGTGTGTTCACCTCGACGGAGGCGGGCAGCAGCGACGAGAGCGATGCGACCGTCGCCTTGACGCCGTCCGCGACCTGCACCGTGTTCGTCCCCGGCTGACGTTGGATCGCCAGAACGACGGCGCGCTTGCCGTCGTACCAGCTCGCGTTGCGGGAGTCCTGCACGTCGTCGATCACGTTGGCGACGTCCTGGAGTCGTACCGGCGCGCCGTTCTGATACGTCACCGCGAGCTGGCGGAATTCCGGGGCACTCGAGATCGAACCGTCGGCGAGCACGGTATAGGCACGCTGCGGGCCCCACAGCGTGCCGGTTGGCAGGTTCGGATTCCCAGCCGACACCGCCGCCGTCACCTCATCCAGGCCGATGCCGCGTGCAGCGAGCGCCTTGGGATCGACCTGGATGCGCACTGCGTACTTGGCGGACCCGAAGACCTGGACTTGGGCGACCCCGCTCACCGTCGTCAACCGCTGCGCGAGGAACGTCTCGGCGTATTCGTCGAGTTGCGGGAGCGGCAACGTCGCCGACGTCAGCGCCAAATAGAGGATCGGCGAGTCGGCGGGGTTCGACTTGTTGTACGACGGCGGCTGGATGCCGGGCGGCAGCTGCCGGAGCGTCTTGGAAATCGCGGCCTGCACGTCCTGCGCCGCGCCATCGATGTTCCGGGACAGCGAGAATTGCAGCGTGATGTTCGTCCCACCGAGCGTGCTGCTCGACGTCGAGACGGAAATCGTGGGGAAGTCGACGTTGGGGAGGTCGCTCACCGGCAGCAGCCGATACGACATCAGCCCGAACATGAGGATCCCCAGCATCACTAACGTCGTGGCGACGGGACGGCGAATGAACAGTCCCGAAATACTCACCGCACGCCCCCACCCCCCGCGGTCTCGGTCGTCGGTCCGCCGCGAATGTCGACCTTTGCATTCGGCGTCAGGCGCAACTGTCCGTCCGTGACCACCAGGGCGCCGGCGGGAACGCCCGCGATCACGCTGAGGCTATCGATCGTCCGCTCCACTGTGATCGGCTGGGTTGCCGCCGTCCCGTCGTTGTTGACGACGAACACGTATGTGCCCTGCTGACCCTGCATCACCGCCGCACTCGGCACGACGACGGCGTCGTTCTGCATCCCCAGGACGAGCGTGATGGCGACGAACTCGCCCGGCCAGAGTGCGCCGTCGCGATTGAGGAAGCGGGCTTTGAGCAACACGCTGCCGGTGGTCGTATCCACCTGATTGTCGACGAAGGAGAGGATGCCCTGAACGGCGGACGCAGAATCGCGCGCCGGCATCGCAATCACCTTGAGCTGCTGACCGGCCCGCTGGCGCAGCGCCGGGAGATTGGCCGCGGGGACCGGGAAGCGCACCAGGATCGGCCGCATCTGCACGATCGACACAAGGGGATCGCTGCCCGCACGAACCAGGTTGCCCTCGTGGAGCAGCAGGCGACCGGTGCGGCCACCGATCGGGGCGCGGACAGTCGCGTACTCGAGGTTCAGGCGGGCGATCGCTGCGGTGGCCGAGTCGGAACGGACCGCGGCAGCGGCTGCGTCGGCCGCGGACTGCTTCGCTTCGTAGTCTTCCTGGGTGACGGTATTTGTCACTGCGAGTGTTTTGTAGCGCGCGGCTTCGCGCGCGGCACTCTGGGCCTGCGTCTCGTCGCGGAGCAGCGCGCCTTCAGCCTGCTGCAACGCAGCCCGGTAGGGGCGCGGGTCGATCTCGAAGAGAATTTGACCGGCGGCGACTTCGTCGCCCTCGTCGAAATTGACGTGCAGGATCGTACCGTTGACCTGCGGGAGGACGTCGACGGAGCGAATTGGCTCGACGGAACCTGTGGCTTCGAGCTCGTAGGGCAGGGCACGGCGCTCGACGCGCGCGACGCTCACCGGAACCTTGGCGACCGCCCCGCTCCCGCGCGGGCCACACCCCACCGCCGCCAGAACGGCTACGGCCAACGTAGAAGTTCTAGTCACGCCTACTATACGCATATCCTCCTCACGGCGTCATTTAGACCCTGAGCGCGGGGTTTTGGCTACCCCGCCCGAAGCTGCTAAACGTAGCCTGGTCCATGCTCGCGCGCGTCCGGTCGGCGGCCGTCCTGGGGATCGACGCCTATCTCGTAGAGGTCGAGACCGACATCGCGAACGGCCTGCCGACCTTCGTGACGGTCGGGCTGCCGCAGGGCGCAGTAAAGGAAGGGCGCGACCGCGTGTCCGCCGCTATGGCCAATACTGGCTACACGTTCCCGCTCAAGCGCGTGACTATCAACCTGGCACCTGCTGACATCAAAAAGGAGGGATCGGCCTTCGACTTGCCGATCGCGCTCGGGATTCTTGCGGCAACCGAACAAATAAACGGAGAACGGTTGGGAAAGATCGCGGTGCTCGGCGAGCTCGGTCTCGAGGGTGCGATTCGGCCCGTGAGGGGAGCTCTACCTGTCGCATTGGCTGCGCGGGCGGCTGGTGTCGAGGCATTGATCCTGCCGCGCGAGAACCTTCCCGAAGCCGGCGTCGTGGACGGGCTCCAGGTGCTTGGCGCAGGATACCTGGCTGAAATCGCGGATTACCTCGATGGCAGGACTGAGCTGCCGCGCCCCGCCGTAGATGTCGCCGCGCTGTTCGCCGAGCGCGCCAAGGACGACGTGGACTTCGCCGAGGTGAAGGGGCAGGCGCACGCCAAGCGCGCGCTCGAAGTCGCGGCGGCGGGCGGGCACAACATCTTGATGGTTGGTCCGCCCGGGAGCGGGAAGACAATGCTCGCCCGGCGCTTGCCGACGACGCTCCCCAAGATGAGTCTGGATGAGGCGCTCGAGACCACCAAGATCCATTCCGTGGCGGGGACGCTGCCGCTCGGCGAGTCGCTGGTGGCGCGGCGGCCGTTTCGCGCACCGCACCACACGATCTCGGATGCCGGGTTGATCGGGGGCGGATCGTATCCGCGGCCGGGCGAAGTCAGCCTCGCGCACGGCGGGGTGTTGTTTCTGGACGAACTGCCCGAGTTTCGCAAGAACGTGCTCGAGGTGCTGCGCCAGCCGATGGAGGATGGTGTCGTGACGATCGCGCGCGCGGCAATGAGCCTCTCGTATCCGGCGCGCTTCATGCTCGCGGCCGCGATGAATCCTTGCCCCTGCGGCTGGTTCGGCGATCCGCACCACACGTGCACGTGCGGTGCGGTCGTCGTGCAGCGGTATCTCGCCCGCGTGTCGGGCCCGCTGCTCGATCGTATCGACATTCATTTGGAAGTGCCGGCGGTGAAATACAAGGCGCTGACCGGCGAGAGCGGCGGGGAGCCGAGTGCGGCGATGCGGGAGCGTGTGGATCGGGCGCGGGTGGTGCAGCGCGAGCGGTTCGCCAACCGGCCGGGGATCTACGCCAACGCGCACATGGCGCCACGTGACATCCGCGCGCACTGCCGCGTCTCCGACGGCGCCGATGCGCTGCTCAAGACGGCGATTACACGGCTGGGATTATCGGCGCGCGCGTATCACCGCATTCTCAAGATCGCGCGCACCGTTGCGGATCTCGATGAGGCGGTATCGCTCGAGCCGAAGCATGTGGGCGAGGCGATCCAGTATCGGAGCCTCGACCGGCGCGGAGTGGCCTAGCCGCTCACCGTTCCAGCCGAGGCTCTCCGATCATTCCCATCGGCTCGCCCTGCGACATGGCGGGCGTCGCGACCACATACAGCACGATGCCGCCGAAGGGCGCGCGGATCTCTGCTTGAGCGTTGCCGAAGAAGTCGGTCAGCACGCCGATGAGTGCGCCTTTCTGGACACTCTGCCCGCGCTCGACGCGCGCGTGCCATACGCCGGTGGCAGGGCTGCGGAGCACCTCGGCACGATCGAAAAACAACGGCTGTCGGACGAGTTCGACCTCCCCCGGCACCATGTGGAAGTACCGCAGGAGCCGGAACACGCCGTCCACGTTCCGCTGCACCATGTCCTCGGCGGCGATGCCGAGATACCCGGTCTCCGTCGTGAGAGCCGGCTTGCCACGTAGCTGCGCGGTGTTTTGCGTGTACACCGATGCCCGCACGTCGCGTGGCCGCATCGTATCGATCACGATGTGGTCGCTCCCCCAGGCTAGCGCCATGTCACGAGCAATCGAGTCGGCACGAGCGTTGAGCCCGAGCGGACTCCAATAGCTGTACGGCCGCAGCGATTCGTTGCCGTCGCCCGAGTGAATGTCCACCAGGAAGTCGGCGCGCTCGATGATCTGGTTGGTGATGGCGTACGCGATCCGCTCGGAGACGGTCCCGTCCGGTTTGCCCGGATACACGCGGTTCAGGTTTTTGCCGTCGATCGGGCTGTAGTAGATCGTGCGGCCGAGGAACGACGGCATATTCGCGACGTGGACGATGAGCACCGTGCCACGCAGTGCGGCAGGATCGACTATCGCGCGCACGCGCTGCAGCGCGACAATCGGCGCGACCTCGGAGCCGTGCGTGCCGGCGATCAATGCGAGTGTCGGCCCGGGCTGCGCGCCTCGCACGATCGTGATAGGGATCCGCGTGGCGGCGTCGACACCGGCCGGCACGTCGATGAACCCGGACGCGCTCTGCCCGGGTCGGGCAGACGCGGAGCCGATTGTAAGCGAAGGTTGCTGGACGGCGATAAGGAGAGCGGGAATAACGGCGAGCATGCCATCTCCGCTGAACGGGATGACATGATCTTATCCCGTTATGGCGTCAGGGGCACGTTCCGCCGGCGACGAACCAGCACTTGGTGAATGGCGACGTCTTGAAAAACGTCAGCAGCATCGTGCCGACCTTCTGCTGACCGGTCTGCGACGGGTGCGTCCCGTCCTGCACGAAGTCGCTGTTCTGCCACACGAGGCCGTCACCCTGGCGCGGTGTCAGGCCGTCCGCCCAGAGATACGGGCCCCACGCGATCCATGCGGCACCGGTGTTGTAGTTGAGGTCGCCGGCGCGGGCATCGGTGACGGTGCCGCCGTTCGACATCTGCTCGATTTGCGCCTGAATCAGCCACTTCACCGCGAAGCCCGACTCGTAGGCGAACGGCTCAGGATTAAGCGTCGTTGTGGCGTAGCCCGCGTAAATCCGGCTGGAATAGAAAATGGTCTGGAGATTGGCATAGTGCGTCTTGAGCGCGCGCGCGATGTTGCCCAACCGCGACTCGAGCTGGTACGCGTCGGCCTGCGTCGACGGCAGTGAATCTTGCGGACCGGCGTCGGCCTGCTTTACCCACACGACCTGTACCTGCTTTTCGGTAAGCCCGAGCGGCGCGAGCCGGTTGAGCCGCACCGTGTCGTAGTTGACGTCCGTAGCCGCATCCCACGTCTGCGCGTCCTGCCCGCCGCGCGCGCCGTTCACGATCGCCAGCGTCGTGTGATTGACGCTTGTGTCCGCGGCCGCTTGTCCCATGAAGCTCCAGCTGCTGCAGTTCGTGGCTGTGGAGCCGCTGGAACAGAACTCCTGTGTCGTGTTCGACATGCCGAGCGACAACAACACGACTTTCCCGACTGCACTCGGCGTGCCTGACGTGTCGAGTGGGACGACGGCCTTCGCACGCGATTGCCCGGCAGCCGCGTGGCCGGTGGGTTCGACGTTTGCTCCTGCCGGATACAGCCCGCCCACGAACCCTTTGTAGGTCCCGATACCGAGCTCAGGTAACGGCACGGGCCCGCGGCGGCGGGACCGGTCCCCGGTCCCTCGTTGCCGCAACCCGCGACGGCGACCGTGAGACCGACGAGCGAAAGTCGGCGGAATGCGCCCATGATTTGTAGACGATATTGCGCACCGGAACGCTATCCAGTGACGGTCGTCACGGCTGCGCTTCAGCTCGGCTCGCCTCCCGTGAGCAGATTCGCGCCTCGAGTTATCGGCGTGGGTCCCACCATGTACTTCCGCGGAATCGCCCCGTTGCGGTGTAGCAACGACATCGAGCCCGGTCCACGGCCGACGCTCCGGGCACACGAATTGCCTCACGAAGGGCGAAGGGAGCTCTGATGAGGCGCAGGTCGTTCGCGTGGTGGGAAGATGCGGTCATCGCCCTCGGCTTGTGGCTGGCGGCGGTGCTCGCCTTGAGCGGACGTCGTCGCGGTTGACGGCGCCCCGCTTGTCTACCTAGGTATAGGAAGGCGCTTCGGAGGCGCAAGGCATGCCCGAGGTACCGCAATGGGCTCGTGTGCGCGGCGACCTGAACTGCCACGTGCGGCGGGGTGCGTGGTACGAAGTCCTTCGTCTTACTCCAGATGAAGCCATCCTCGAAGTAGACAATCGGTCCTTCAGTGTGCCCAGGTCCTCGCTGCAGATTGTGCCCCGGCGGCCCCAACGGTGGTCCGTGGTTGCCCGCCCATCGGACGCGGTGATGACTCCGCTGAGTTGGGGTTCCCGTTACGCCGTCTGCCCGGGCTGTTGCAATCGAACACCGCTGCAGGGGCACCCGACCGAGATCCAGTGCTTGCGGTGTGATGGCGTGTTTGCAGTGGCGTGGGATGATGTTTACTGATCTGTGATTCGCCCGTCGACGATCAGCAGACGCCGGGGAGGGTCGCCGATCTCCACGAGGCGGCGGCGCTTGAGCCAAGCCCTGTGAGAGAAGCGATTCAGTATCGGAGTCTGGATCGGCGGGGAGTGGGATAACGCACGAGGGCGCGCCGGTATGGACGCGCCCTCTCGACTTGGTGTCCAGGTCGAGGTGCTAGAACCGCACGTACACCGGCCCGTGACTCTCAACTGCCAAGTCGGCCGCACGGCTGAAGGCATCGATGACCTCTTCGGACGTGGCCCCGTCACCGACCTTGATCTCGGGTGTTCCTGGCACCGCCGAGCGCCCGCTGGAAGCGCACGTCACCTTTATCGACATCGGCGTGTAGATGCCGAGCGTCAAGAAGTTCACGAGTTGGTTCACGAAGCTGAGCTGCGTTTCTACTTTGGAGACGCCGTTGGGGCATTCGGACATCGCTTTAACCGGGCTGGGCGGCACGAGACCGTAGATCCACCCGGAGGCGAAGCTTTTGTCGATGACCTTGGGGCTCGGAGGCAGCCCCGTTTCGATCGTGGCGTGATAACACGCCGGAAGGGCGACGAGCACAACTGCCGCGAGGAGCTTCAGCGCACGAGACATGGGTAACCCCCTGACCGGTGGGGAAGGATGAGAGGTAGGGCGCTCGACGGTCCACCGGTCGCGCAAGGAACATGAACGCGCCGCCCGCGCGCCGCTAGGTGGGCACCGCGCCCGTTAACACCTGATTCGCGCTTTTGATCTGTTGCGGCTGTCCCACCACAACGAGCACATCGCCCGCGTCGAGCTGGAAGTCCGCGCCGGGTGTCGCCAGGTCGCTCTCCCCACGCCGCACCGCCAGAATCAGCGCGCCGGTTTTCGAGCGGAGTGCCGTCTCGGCGATCGTCTGGCCCACCGCCGGCGCCTTGGCACTCAGCACGATGCGCTCGATGTGCATCTGCGGCATGGCGCCAAGCGCGCCGGTCAGCGTGAGCCGGGGGCGGGCACCGGGCCGCAACGCCTGGTAGTGAGACGCGCGGATCTCGCTCACCAACCGCTCGATCTCATCGCGCGGGACATTGTAATGCGCCAACACCCTCGAGAAGATTTCGATCGACGTCTCGAATTCCTCCGGGATGACGACGTTTGCGCCGAGGCGCGTGAGCTCCGGGATCTCGACGACGTATCGGGTGCGCGCGATGATGTACACCTTGGGGTTGATCTCCCGCGCGACGCGCACCATGCGGCGTGTCGCCGACGGATCCGAAATCGCGATGACGAAGAGGCGCGCGCGGTCGATGCCCAACGCGCGGAGTATCTCGTCGCGCGTCGCGTCGCCGTAGAAGGCCGGCTCTCCCTCGGAGCGCGCCTTGCGCACGGTCTGGGCGTTCAGCTCGACAATGAGGTAGGGCGCGCTGATCGAGCGCAGCGCGGCTGTGAGGTTGCGGCCGTTGAGCCCGTACCCCGCAACAATCACGTGGTCCTTGATTTGCTCGTGGACCGGAACGAGGCCGCGGGGTCGGAAGCCGGGCAGCAGCCGGTCGAGCGGGACGACCTTCTCGAGCGCGTCGAGGATCGTCGGACCGCCCTGCAGCAGGAACGGCGTCACGAGCATAGTGATCACCGCCACGCCGAGGAATTGCTGGTACAGGAGGTCCGGCAAGAGTCCCGCGACGCGGCCCTCTTTCGCGAGGACAAACGAGAACTCCCCGATCTGCGACACGGCGACACCGGCCAGCAACGCCACGCGGCCGGAGTAACCCAGCACCGCGGGCCCCACCGCCGCGGAGAGCGTCTTGCCACCCATGATCACGGCGACGGCGACGAGCGAGAGGACGATGTGCTCTCGGATGAGGTCCAGCTGCACCAGCATGCCCACGGCGACGAAGAACAGCGAGATGAAGATGTCGCGGAACGGCATCAACTCGGCGAGCGCCTGGTGGCCGTAATCGGATTCCGAGATGATTAACCCTGCGAGAAACGCGCCCAGCGCGAGCGACGCACCGGCCGCGGCGGTGCCGAGCGCTGTCAGCGTCCCGATGAGGATCACCGCGATGAGAAACAGCTCGCGGCTGCGTGTTTTCAGGATCTCCGACAGCGCCCGAGGGACAATGGTCCGAGCAGCGATAATCACACCGACGACGACAAGCGCCGCCTTGCCCAGCGCGAGGAGTAGCCCGCCCACGCCGCCCGACGCATTCCCCGCGAGGAAGGGGAGCACGAGCATAATCGGCACCACGCACAGGTCCTGGAAGATCAGGATCCCGGTCGCGAGGCGGCCGTGTGGCGCGTCGATCTCGCCCTTGTCCGTCATCACTTTCAACACGATCGCCGTGCTCGACAGCGCAATCAGAAACCCGAGAAACAGCGCGACGTGCCAGTCACCCAGAAACGCGAGTCCCGCTGCCAGCGTCGCGAGGATGGTGAACCCCATCTGCGCGAACCCGCCGACGAGGATCTGGCGGCCCATCTCCTTCAGCCGGCTCAATGAGAATTCGATGCCGATCGTGAAGAGCAGCAGAATCACGCCGACTTCCGCGAGTCCCTCCACGTCGCGCGGGTCCGACACGAGTCCGAGCGCGTTGGGGCCGAGCAGAATCCCGGCGACGATGAATCCCGGAAGGGCGGGAAGCTTGAGCCGGTAAAAAACCAGAATGACCAGCAGCGAGCCGGCAAAGATGACCGCGAGGTCGCGAAGGATGTGCAGCTGTTCCACGGTGGCCTAAAACTAGGCCGACCCGTAGCTTTGGCCACCGTGCGCGACTGGCTTCGAGACCGCATCGGGCTGAGCCCCGCGGTCCAGATGCATCTGCTGGTCACGATCATCGTGATCGCGGGGCTCTGGATCATCGAGCGACTCGTCCTCGCCGTGGTGTACCGGCGGGTCACGGACCCGTGGACGCGCTACCGCTGGCGCAAAACGATCACCTACATCACGCTCGTTATCGGCGTGCTGGTGATCGGGCGGGAATGGCTCGAGGGCTTCAAGTCGCTCGCCACATTCCTCGGCCTCGTCTCGGCCGGTATCGCCATCGCGCTCAAGGATCCGCTGACGAATCTCGCGGGGTGGGCGTTCATTGTGTGGCGGCGCCCCTTCGAAGTCGGTGACCGGATCGAGATCGCCAAGCATAATGATCTTCACCGAGCCGGTCGCGAACTACGACAAAGGCTTCAAGTACATCTGGAACGAAGTGCCGGTCGTGGTGACGTTCGAGAGCAACTGGACAAAAGCGAAGGAGATTCTGACCGCGATAGCGTTCAAACACGCTGAACATTTGACCGCGGACGCGGAGCGCGACCTGCTGGCTGCTTCACAACAGTTTCTCATCAACTATAGGAAGCTGACGCCGATCGTCTATACCAGCACGACATCCTACGGCATTCTTTTGACCATCCGTTATTTGATCGAGCCGCGCCGCCGCCGCGGTACCGTGTCCGCGATCTGGGACGACATCCTCACCGAATTCGGGAAGGCCAAGGATATCGACCTCGCCTATCACACGGTCCGGTCGTTCAGCAATCCCATCGAAGGCAAGATCATCGGCACGCCCGACGGCTAGCGCAGTGCCGTGCCGGTCTCCACGACAGCGCTGACCAGCTGATCGAAGTCCTCGCGCCGGCTGCGGTGGTTCGTGATCGCAACTCGCAGCGCAAACTTGCCGTTGAGAACGGTTTGCGAGGGAATGGCCAGCCCGCTCTCCTGAATGCGCAGCAGAATCTCCTTGTTCAGCGCATTCAGTGCCGCATCGTCCACGCCCGGCACGACAAAGCGGAAGCACACCACGTTGAGTGGCGCCGGCGCGAGCAGCTCGAGCCGCGGATGCTTCGTCACGAGCCCTGCGAGATAGTGGGCCTGGCGCACGTTTTGGTGGATCAACTGGGTGAACGCATCCAGGCCGTGCGTCTTGAACGACATCCAGACCTTCAGGGCGCGGAATCCGCGTGACAGCTGGACCCCACGCTCGGCGAACGGAAATCCACCCGCTGCGATGCCGCGATCGAACGACGCGAGATAGGCCGGAGTCACGTTGAACGTGGCGCGATGCGCCTGCTGGTCGCGCACGAGGGTGCATCCCACCTCGTAGGGCATGTACAGCCACTTGTGCAGATCGAACGCGACCGAATCGGCTTGCTCGAGCCCTCGGACCAGCGGTCGGAGCTCAGGGACGAGCGCCGCGAGCGCACCGAACGCGCCATCGACGTGGAACCAGGTCCCTTCCTCCTGGCTGAGCGCCGCGAGTGCGCGCAGATCGTCCGTCGCGCCGGTGTTCACCGTCCCGGCGTTCCCGACGATGCAGATCGGTCGCAGACCCTGGGCCCGGTCGGCAGCCAAGGTCTGGCGCAGCGCCTTCAGGTCGATCGCGTAGTCGTCCGTGACGGGGATCGAGCGCAGCGCGTCGTGACCGAGCCCCAGCAGCTCGACGGCCTTGCGCACGGAGGAATGCGTTTCGCTCGAGGCGTAGACCGTGAGTTTCGGTCCGCCTTGCACGCCACGCTCCCGCACGTCGAACCCCGCGCGCGCGTTTCGCGCGACGGCGAGTCCCACGAAATTCGCCATCGAGCCGCCGGAGACGAGCAGGCCATGCGTCTCGGCGGGAAGTCCCAGCAGCTCGACCAGCCACCCGATCACCTGGTTCTCGACCACCGCCGGCGCGTCATCGAACTCGGCGACCTGCGGATTCATCCCGGAGGCCAGCATATCCGCCAGCATTGCGAACGGCGTTCCCGTGCCGATGACCCAGCCCCAAAACCGGGGATGGATGTTGCCGGTCGGGTACGGAAGCACGTCGCGCTTGA
>QHUF01000386.1 GCA_003221075.1 Gemmatimonadota bacterium | reverse complement strand
GCCGGTCGAGCCAAGATTCAATCCCCACACGTCCTGGTTCGAGAAGTTCGCTCTGCCGGCCTGAAACCAGTCCACGTCGTCGTCCTCGTGCGACACGCCGCCCATGAGCTGGAGCGCGTGCCGGTCGGCAAACGTTCTGCTGAACTCGGCATACCCGACGTAATTCCGGTGTAGTGTGGTCGACGTGTACCGGTCCACCCAGTTCTGATCGGGAGTCGCAATCGAATAGTAGACGATGCTGCTGTCATCCCAGCGGTATAACGGATCCGACTTGCCGATGTCGGTGTTGTCGTTCGACCGGTAATTGACGCCGGACTGGACATTCAGCTTGAGTCCATCCAGCGGTTCGACGATCAGTTTGAAATTGGTATTGACACCGCGGGTGGCAAACGCGTCCGTCGCAGCATCTTTGGCATAAGCGACGGCGTTGCGCCAACCACCCTGCGCAAAAAAGTGCTGACCGTTCTCGGTGTAGATCGGGTGGTTCGGCATTCCGAAGATCGTTTCAACGATCACGCCGTCAGACTTCACGCCGCCCATATCGGACCGGTCCTGATTCTCCACGGCGAGTCGGGATTCCAGCCGGATCCGGCGGGAGAAGTCGTAGTCGTAATTCAGCCTGAGCTGATAACGTCTGTTATTGTCGTTGCCGTACCGAATCACGCCGTTCTGATCCGCATAGGCCGCCGAGACGTAGTAGCTGGAATTCTGGCCTCCGCCCGAGACCGACAGGGTGTGCTTCTGCTCGAAGCCGTTTTCGAACACGGCTTTGCGCCAATCAGTGTTCGTAAAGAACAGCATCCACCCCAGGCCGGCGTACAGTGGATGCGGGATGGGATTCGGGTCGCCGGCGCGCACCCGGTTGAGCAGGTCCGGGGTGTACATCGGGGCGGCGCCGGCGTGAATGTTCGCCTCGTTATCCATGACCGCCATCTGATAGTTATTGGGCGTCTCCATCATGCCCGTTAACTTGGTGACGGCCGAGTTGACGCTATACGTGAAGACCGGCGCCGTGCGGGTCCCGCGCTTGGTCGTGACCAGGAGCGCGCCGTCGGCCGCGCGCGCGCCGTAAATCGACGCAGCAGCATCCTTCAAGACATCAATCGATTGGATGTCAGCAGGGTTCAGCAGGTCGAGGCTCCCTGGGATACCATCGATCAGCACTAGGGGAGAATTACCTCCGTTGGCGTCGAACAACTTGTCTTTGTCCTGGGGGACGGACGAAACGCCCCGGAGGTTGAGATTGAATCCCTCGACTCCCGGCTGCCCCGAATAGCGTTGCACGATCAATCCGGGCATCGCCCCCTGTAGGGCCGCCATCGTATTGGTGATCGGGCGAGCCTCCAGCGCTTCGGAGCTTACAGAACCAACCGCTCCGGTGAGGTTCTCCCTTCTTTTTTCACCATAGCCCACAGCCACCACCGCCTGGAGCTCGATGGCCTGCGCCTTGAGCTGAAAGTTCATCACCGACTCCTGCCCTTCCGCGACGACGACGCTGGTATCGACAGGCGCGTACCCCAGCATCCGCGCCCTGAGCCGCTGCGTGCCAACGGGCACGCTGCCGATTACGTATCGGCCGGAGGCATCAGTCTCGGCGGTGAGACTCGTCCCGACCACACTGACGACCGCGCGCACGAGCGGCGTGCCTGTCTCCCCCCCCGTCACCGTCCCCGCGATCGAGCCCAGTTGCACCGCGGGCCCCGGCGGCCGCTTCACCAGCGTGGCTCGCCCATCGGACGTAAATACGACGTCCACGCCGGCGTCGAGCAGCACGTCCGTCAGCGCGGCGGCCACTGTGATACGGTCCGCCCGCAGACTCACGGTCATCTCGACTGGCAAGACGTCGTCGGCGTACACCAGGCTGAGCCCCGCCTGCCGCGAGATCTCGGCCAGCGCCTGCTTGATCGGGGCCCCGTCGAATGCGATCGACAGCGGCCGGCGCAGAACCGCCGATCGCTTGAGATCGACGGGCACCGGCGTAGAACGCTCGGCCATGGCGAGCAGGAAGCGCGGGGCCCGGCTTGCGGTCGCGTCTTCATTCTGTGTGGCACAGATGCGGAGAGGCAGCGCGGACAACGCGCACGCCAGTCCGAGATATCGCAGAGCAATCCGTTGCATAGACCAGCTCCCCAAGCAGGTGACGGTTAACTGCCGTTTCGGAGCAAGAACACGGACCCCTCGCGGCGCTCGACGCGCATGCCGAGGGTCAGCGCAATCCGTTTCAACACCAGGTCGATCGGCTCATTCTGGAAGGTTGCCGTGAGCCGGCGCGCGCCGAGCGCGCTATCGGACAGCCGGATCTCGACGTTGTACCACCGCTCGAGCGCGGGCATCACCTCGCTCAGCGGCCTGCCGTCGAAGGCCAGCACACCCTTCGTCCACGCGAGGTATCGGTCGACATCGACGCCACGTCGCACCGTTGCGCGGCCCGTGGCTTCGAGCCGACCGAGGTCCCGGAGGCCGAGCACCACCGCGGGCGAGGTCGTCTCGGCCCGCGAGAGCGACACCCGCCCCTCGGTCACGACCACTTCGGTCGCGACCTGATCGGCGTACGCCGTGACCACGAACGCGGTCCCCAGATCTTCGGTGACGCTGCCGGCGGTGTGGACGCGGAGCGGACGCTGGAAGTCGGGTGCGACCTGGAAATAGGCTTCGCCGTCCAGATACAGGTCGCGGTGCGCTCGGCCGAAGTCGGCCGTGTAGCGCACGCGACTCTTGGGTGCGATGGTGACCTGCGTGCCGTCTTGCAGCCGAATGACCATGCGCTGCGCGGGGGCGGTCGCATATTCCTTCCACTGCGGCGCTCGCCGCAGCACACGCCCTCCCCCGATCACCGCGATGAGAACCGCCGCGGTGGCGAGCGCCACCATCAGCAACCGCCGCAACACCTGTGACTTCCGCCCGAGGCCGAGGGTTTTGACCGCCTGCTTCCAGGCCGCATCGACGCTGGTCGGTGGTGGCGTGTCGTGTGCGACGTGCTTGATCAGCCGCAGATCCGCGAGGATCTGCGCGTGCGCGGCGTCTTCCGCGAGCCACTCGCGCACGATCTCCGCGTCTCGCGCCGACGTCTCCCCGGCCAGGTACCGCTCGAGCAGGGGATAGAGACGCTCGTCTTCGATGTGCATACCCTTATAACGGGGCAGCACCATCCCAACCCCCAAAACCTCTCTTCCCTATCCTCCCTATACCGCGGCCGTTAGCGCTGTCATCCTGAGCGAGCGCGCGGAACGCGCGCGACGCG